>CAXAGT010000006.1:0-49297 GCA_963968885.1 uncultured Candidatus Poseidoniales archaeon
TCGCATGCCAAGGAGTAAAGAACGTATCATCGACCTCTCCCGCAATATGTGCAAAAGCATCTATTAATAGGCCAATTAAACACCACATTCCCAAAATTAGAACGATTGGATCGTAATATTTTTGACCGATTTTAGGAAGCCCTTTCAATCTCTTTTGTAGAATAAAGGCAGCAATTCCAGCAATTACTAAAGAGCCAAAAAATACAACGGGAAACGAACTTAAGAGATTGGTTCCTTCATGAGAATGGTCGCCGGCCATAAATATTTCCATTACCTTGCGATTAATAGTAAAATCGTATCAATTCTGTAAGTTATCTTGACCTTGTTCGTCCTCTTTTAATGAGTTTAAAGTGAAATATCCGGCTATGAAAACTCCGATAGGTATGAACACGTAAAATGCAAATTCTTCTAACCAATCGATAATAAAACATACAAAATACAATATGAACAAAGCAATCATTGTTCTATTGAACTCTCTTAACCCAGTATCATCTTTAGAAAT
This sequence comes from uncultured Candidatus Poseidoniales archaeon, assembly GCA_963968885.1. Taxonomy (GTDB): domain Archaea; phylum Thermoplasmatota; class Poseidoniia; order Poseidoniales; family Poseidoniaceae; genus MGIIa-L4. The sequence continues at coordinate 503 of CAXAGT010000006.1, forward strand.
CTTAGTGGTGAATGGCTCTCCTTTGACGATCATCCTGGCTAAACCGTAAACAAATAACATAGGCGGGATCCAATAAAATGCCCAATCATCTCCAAATATGTAGCCAATAAAATTTCTACTCGCAATAATTGGCATCCAACTAAAGGAAAATATGTACAATATTCCTAAATAATAATTATTTTTTCTTTTCTCCATGTCTTCATCTCTATTTAGGAAAAATATTGCTAATGTTGAAAGTGATATGATAATTAAAATCATTACGATAGACCAATAGAATCTTTCGAGCGGACTTGTAACCCAACTGTTTGATCGAATTATCGTATCTGCGATAACAAACGGAACAAACCAAACAGCCCAGATCAAACTTTCGTGAATCCAGAAGGACCTCACAACGTCATAGCCATCTTCTTGTGCTTGATTATAGTTTGAATAAACATATACATAGATGAAGACGATAGTTAGGACTAGAAATAGAGCAAAAAGAGCAGTTTCAGTAGACCACCCAGATGCAGCATATACAATACTGATGAGGGGCAAATTGAATGTTAAACCTGCAAGAACTTTTGAAAATTTCAAGTCTAATTTCTGCGCAGAATAATTAGAAAATACCAAAATTGCTGAAGCTGAAATGAAGTTAACTAACCAATAACTTATGAACCCAGGCATGGAATATCCTAGATAATCGAACTCCCATAATAAGTCAGTAGCAAAATAATTGTTCACTAGGAAACCGATTGCAAAAATCATATGTATTTCCATAATTGTTTTAGTTGCACCTTTATTCCAGAAGTATATTAGGCTTGAAACTATGATGATAGATGTTATCAAAAACGCACTTTGAGTATCATTCCAGGATAAGTCGATGAGGTCGAAGAAATACCACAACCCAATCAAAACTAGACCCATTGCAAGAAGATTAAGTGAGCCTATGACGAAAGGTTTAGTATCTTTTTTTTCGGCAATAGGTTCTTCTAAAATCTCAAAATCCTGCCCGTTTTTCCCCTCGGCTTCAATAATAGAAAGAAGAGATGCCTTTTCGATTCTACCATTTTCGTGATGATGGATTAATCTTTCAACAAATTCATTAGTATCCATTAGATTACCAAATTCAAGGTATCTAGAATTTGATATAATTCTTATCCCGGCAGAGTGGGTTAATCTCAACATTTGGCGGCCCGTCCGCGATTTGAACACGGGTCTCTTCCTCCGCAGGGAAAAAGGATATCCAACTACCCCAACAGGCCTTGGGTAAACTTGGCGGGTAACATTTGCAATATAAGCGCGACCCAATGGCACCTCACAAGCATTCATCAAACATGTGCTATTGGTTCTGCCATGGCGACCTATCTGTCCCGTAGGGTAGACTTCCCGATGGTAGATATGGCGAATGTTGCCTACTATCCTAGAATCTATGACCTTGCTCACAGATTTTTTGAAGAGGCGTGGGAAGATATGTGTGATGTTTCTTATCCTACGATGATAAATGAAATGCGAATTGGCTTCCCAGTAGTTGAGATCACCTCCAAATTCCATCATCCCCTGAGGTATGGAGATATTATCCAAGCAAAGATTTGGATTTCTAAGGTAGGGACAAAATCGGTTACCTGGCAGTATGAGTTCAGAAATCAGAATGATATTTTGCTCTGGAACAGTACCCAGGTTACGGTGTGTGTTAGTATGGATAACATGGAGCCACTATCAATTCCTGAGATTTTGTTAAACGGACTTAGAACCTCAAAAGAGCAGTGATAAAATTGTCTAATAATATCGTCATAAAACCCGATTTCCGTGGGGTAAAGATGATTTCTTACATTCTTATTATTGGTGCAGTTGTCGCTGGAATCATTGGATATGGACATATTCAAGACAACAATCTTGAAGATTTACCAGATGGGCAAGTTGAGATAATTATCGCAACACCAAATAGTCATGGCGATGATATTAGCATTGAAGATTATCAAGCATATCATGATGAATTGAGAAGTAATGGTGCCTATCGGTTATTGGGATATTCGTTAGTTTCTGGTATGTCTCTAGTATTCATTGGTGCAGCATTAATCAGATTTTTCCGTAAAGAAGGAGTATATGTTGCAACAACCGGGGCCTCGTTTTCTTTAATCGGAGGAGTTATTGCCAACCTGAGGTTTCAGTCCGCAGCAAATGAATATCTAGAAGGGGCTCTTGTCACAAATACAACTCTAATGACCTATGTTTGTGGGTCAACGATGGGTATGTGCGTTCTATTAGCTGCATTGCCCCTAGTGAATGCAGGAGCCAGATTGACCCTAAGTCCTAACAAAACAGTTGAAGAAGAATAATCAATCTGGTTTAGGAAATTTCTTTTTCAGTGCCTTTTCTAACCCTTCGTCTAATTTAGCATTCCACCAGTCACTGCCTTGCCAGATAGCATACTTCCCCCTAATGCCTCGTAAATCTGCACCTTCGAGTTTACAATTTCTAAAGTTTGAAAGGTTACACCTCGCCTTTCTCAAATCAGCTCCTCTAAAATCTGCACCATCGAATGCGGATTTCATTAAGTCAGCCTCTACCAAGGATGCTCTTCTAAAATCAGAGTTTGTGAAGTCACCTTCGGTCAGGTCAGCACGATCTAGGATTGCTCTTCGGAAATTAGAGCCGGAATGTCTACCTTTTCTTAGTAGGACTTCAGAATGGTTTTGAAATGACCAGTCTAGCTGGTCATTGTTCTCATCTTTGTCATCACTGTCCTTGTCGCGGGGGTCATCCCCCGAATGAGACATCACCATGTGTAAGCCTCATCGACTATTCAGTTGTGAATGTCCCGCTTCCGTGAGTACTGCAAAACGGTTTTTTCCTCCATAGCCATCCGGGACATCAAGTAATCCTCGCTCTCTTAGTCTATTCATGTACAGAGATAAGTTACCTGGCTTGTCAACGCCAGCGGCTTCAAACAAATCTAAAATGGTCCTCGGAGGGCAGTCTTGAACTCCTTCTACATTTCTCAGGTAATGTATTGCAGCCAAAACTTGGTCGGGCTTCTTCACCACTTTGCAAGAATCAAGAAGAGCCTTGAAAGCGGATCCTCTCTCAGGAAGGCCAGCATCTTTCGCAGCATCTTTCGCCGCTTGAATAGCGTTGTCTCTAGCAGTCTTGATTATATCTAGCAGAACTGACCATTCCGCCTGCCCTTGAATTTCGATTAATCTCTCGTCGATTTCGACAGAAGACCCTTCCAAATCGATTTCCACATCTCCACTGGATATCGCTAGTCTAGACTTGATTGTCATAGTGCTTACCTACTTCTTCCATCACCCTATCATAAATAAGAGTTGACAATTCAAAGTTAAACGAAATTCCCCGAAAACTAACCATTCAAAACCTCGTTTTGTACCCTAAATTCCGATAAACCCTTGAATAAAGTAGTTTATTGGAGGCCAATAGGGGGGAGTTGTATGTCGAGACGCACACTGGTTCCGTTAAGTATTGTGACAATATTATTGCTTTCATCAATTCCAATTGTAAATGTTAGTGCAAATCAGTCTGGAGGAGTCTTATCCAACTTTGCGGGAGGGCTACCAACTTTCGATATTAATCTTGATGGAAATATAACAAATTCTTCTTTCGGAATCGATGTTCCAAGAAATTCGACTTTCGTAACTGCACAATTTTCTGTAGAAGTTGAAAATACTGATCCTTCTCCAGGGCAGGTCTGGATTGACCATGGACAGGACGGTTTCAATGAGTGGGCATTCCATGGCACAGGATATGGTGACATTGGACATCAAAATACATTCAGCACAGGACAACAATATGATTTAGTTTCACTGAGCGGTAATTCCTCCTCTTCTTCTGATTTCTACATCCCATTTAACGCAACAATCGCAGATTCGGCTATCGATATTTCTCTTCATCCAGAAGTGGCGTCTGATTTCGTTACAACAGGTCCAGTAATAGATGTGGTCTCGTCAGATGTTGATGGAGATGGGTTAGATGAAGCAGTAGTTTTGGTTGAAAATCAATCACTAACTGGATTCAACACCTCTGCCTGGGCTTTCGTTGACTGGACTGCTTCATCTGGATTTACTTTGAGTAACTGGACCTCAACTTGTATCAGGGCTGACAAAATAGAGACAGCAGATTTCAACAACGATAGTAAGGGGGATATCCTAACTTATTCTCTCTGGGATGACTTAGCCTGCTTGCATCTTTCTAATTCAACAGGATTTGCTAATCAGACGAACTACAGCACTGCTGATGATTTGAGGAAGCTAACAATAGGTGATTTTACTAGAGATGGTACCCCTGACTTAGTTTCGGTTCACGATGACGGAGTTTTCTCAGTCTTTCCCTGGGTAAACTCCACTCTGTCATTCAAAGGAATGACTAATTCCACAATTTACCGAAATCAATCTTTCAATATTGCTGCCTTAACAGATGTGATGGTAGGTCAATTTTCGGCATTTCACAATGATACTACTGCAGTGGTATCTACTTGGAGAGCGGAAGGGATACAATTGTCTTGGAACAGAGGTGCAGTCGCTGTAGATCAATTTAGGTTTACAGGCCTAAGGTCAGGGTTTATCGGTGCTGACTTTGATGGTGATGGAGATATTGATTTCGCCTCGAGGTCAAACACTGGTCATAATATGATTTGGAACAATGGAACTGCTTGGGGAAGCATGGGTAGCCAAGATCTATTCAATTGGAATAACGTTTCAGTTGGCGACCATGATTCTGATGGCGTCTATTCGATGTTCCTACCAACTCCCGGAGCAAGCGATGGTAACGCAAGTACATTGAATGGAAGTATTGCGATTAGAGATCTCACATCAAGCGGGGTCGGTTTTGAGAAATTAATTACTCTGACTCCCGAATCAATGCCTCAAAGTATCGACTTTGTTGACTTTAATGGCGATGGAGTAGCAGAGCATGTAGTACCTTCAGGCGAATCAAGTAAGGGCTTATTTATTGGAGGATATCACAAGATTTCAATTGATTTGGAAAATGATTCAAACCCCGAGATTGTTGTCGAAGGTTATGCAGGAGATGATTCAACATATCCACTACTTTCTGCTAATGATACAACTGGCAATGTTAGTACCGCTCTTAGCAACTATATTTTGGCAAAATCTCCATGGCAAGACTCCTATGGAAATGAATTTGTTTCCCTTAATTTCACAACTTACTCCCGAGGTTTAGGAGACGTGAACATTACAATCTTGGATATCGGATATGATTGTACATTTAACGTCAATGTCAACCCTTCTCCAACAGGGAACTTGAGTAATTTATTCAATCAACAAATGACCCTAGGAACAGGTGATTTCTTGTTGACATTGCCGGTTAACTCTACTAAAGCTGGTAGTCTGACTTTTACTGATTTAGTGGCACCATATACGGCAGGAGCACCAAACATTGCAGTACCAAAAACCCCAACTCTCCAATTGTCTCAATTAAGCAGTGATGCAGTCATGCTTGTTTGGGATGATTTGTTCACCTTCGGAGTTGATCTTATGGGATTCGAGGTATTCAAGACCGTCAACGGAACAACTTTCGATTATAGTAGTCCATTTGATACACCATCGATGAATATGTCAGTCGATCCTGAGGTAAGCCCAGGAGATATATACGATTACAGAGTTAGGAGTTATCACCAATATGGGGTTACCTCAAATCTCTCGAATTTATTAACAGTAACAATTCCATTCCCTGCTCCTCCATCAGCAATTCAGAATGTCTCAGCACAAGATGTGCCGGATGACGAAGGCGGGGTCCTCCAAGCATCATGGGACATAGGTCCGGAAATTGTTTCCTCTTACGAGGTATATGTCACCGATTACCAGCACAACTCCACTTCCAATCTATCTGCGGTAGTCTCTATTTCAGACAGGACGCAATTATCCACTCTCATCGATAGATCATCGATTGTCATAGATAGTTCAGGTCAACAATCAGGTGGATTGGACTTAGTCGACGGTCATCCGTACTTCCTATCTGTTGTGGGAGTGGATGAATTTGGAAATAAGTCCACAGAAGTAACCTCAGTTGGTCCCGTTTACTCAAGAAATGATTCCGTACGGACTCCAGACGTTATTTTGGATGTCAAAGGAATAATCGAATTTGATCAAGGACAGTTCGCGTTACAGCCTTACGGGCAGTTTGAAGTAGGAATTATTGTCTCCACAGATTCAGTTCTTACTCCTGGATTAGAAGGTTACATCAACTTAACTCATACTAATTACACCAATACCTTCACTGGAGTAACCGATGAAAATGGTTCCTTTGTTGCCTTTGAAACTGACAACCTCAGTCAATTCTTTAATTCAGAGATAATTATTGGCGAGATTACAATTGACTATGGAATTCTAGGTACTATGGAGGACTCAATGATGCAACCAGTATCTGCATTCTATTCCTCGCAAAACGTAGATTCTATTGCGACAACAACAACAAATTATCCACTTGAATCTGAAATCGATGCTGCAGGAATGTTTGAGATAAATCTCTCAGTCGACTCTTCATTTGCTCCAACCTTCAATCTGTCAGGAATCGTGTACAATTATTCAATTTTAGATTCTGGCTCAAATGTAGTATCAATAGGACAAATAGAGAGTAATTCAGATGGTAAATTCACTTTAACCGAGCAAGAATTAACCGCAAAGGAGGTCTATTTCGAAATTTCATCAATGCCCGAGTTCGTATTTATTTCAACTAGCAGCTTCGTTGTTAGCTTAGCCTTAGAGGCAGTTGAGCAGAATAACACAAATACTAACGAAACTGGAAATCAAACCGATGGGGAAAACAACACTGTAGATCCAATCGATACAGATCCAACAACAATATCTGATGTTACACTCAATGGTTGCGCCTCTATCAATCAAATTGCTGGCGATGACTTCATGGAACAATTGAAATGTACAGTTGTCAATCCTAACTCATTTGCTGTAGATGTACAAATTTCTTTTGTGGCTTCTAATCAATTTACTGGTTCTACCACACTTTCAACGATATATGTACAAGCAAGTGGTCAAAAAGCCGTTTATTGGAATTTAGATATACTCGAAGACGTAGAGTCATTGAGTGAAGAAACTGGTGATTTCGTAATAAGAATGACAACAATTTCCAAAGACAATCCAGAGTTAACCAGCACTGAAGATTTCATCATACCCTTTGTAATCGAGCCAAAACTTGAACCTCAACCTGAGTCAGAAGAAGGTATGTCATCCGCAGTAATTCTAGTCGGAGCAGTTGGAGGAATATTCCTCATAATTGCAATCATTGCTGGCTTAATTTTGAGGGGCAGAGATAGCATCGACTTTAGTGAAGATGAGGAGGATTGGATGGATGAAATGCCAGACAGAGATGTAGGGCCAGTCGAAGAACTACCAGTTGGGATGAGCCTTGATGAATTGAAATCTAGAGGAAAAGAGCTTCCAGAAATCGACGAAGAACAAAAGAGAGAGAGGCTCGGAGGAGACTTGATCAATGAGGTTTCTGAAATGGAAAACGATGATGAAGTCGTTGAAGAAACTGTAGAGGAAGTGGATGAATCTAGCGATGATGGTATCAGCGTGGACGAATACGGAACAGAGTGGTATGAGGACGAAACAGGAGTTTGGTGGTACCGTGAAGCAGGTCAAGAAGATTGGTCAGAATTCCAATCTTGAAATTCGTAGGGTTCTTGATAGAGAATTACTGGCATCGTCTTAGGTGGGAAACATGACTGCGCCGTTTGAACCTTACACATTAGTCCTTCATGAGGGGGCTAATCCGCGTACTGGAGGGGTTGCAGTTTGTGGTTTTACGAATGCTGGGATGGTTGGCGTAATCTCGACTTCTCACATAATTAGGGCTTTGAATTTGGAACAACAGGGAACAGTCCTGAACGAAAACTTTCCAGCGGTTGCATTAGTTCAAGACGAAGTTCCTAAACATCCAGTTAGAATCTATCAGGGTGACGGAATTGGAGTTTTCACATCAGAGATTAAATTTGAAGATGACAAAGACATATCGTTAGCAACCACAGTCCTAGAGTGGTTTATCAAAGGAGGCTTTGACAAGTTATATGTTATCGATGGAATAATTTCTCAAGACAAGGATATGATGGAATCCATGCTTTACGGAGTGGGATCATCTCCTTCGACTAGGGCAGCATTGAAGGAGATTGGAATTGAAACAATTCGGTCAGGAGTAGTATCCGGTATTACAGGATTTTTACTTGGTGAAGGCGATAGATTAGGATTAGAGATAACCGCACTATTATCCGAAGCAAGCCCGATATATCCCGATGCTAGGTCAGCAGCAATCGCAGTTGAAGCACTTAGTGAACTTACAGGAATGGACATACCACTAGGTGAATTGTTAGAAAACGCAAGAGTGATAGAAGAATCCGTGAGAGAAATGTTCGATAAACAAACATCCAATGTCTTACCACAGCCAAAGGTTGGAGATGACCCGTCCTTTGGTTAAGAAATAAGTTGTTTAAACAAATTCACAACTTCTTCATGTGGAGCATTTGTTACTACCATCGGTCTATGTGTTGGCGTTTGGCTTGCTAGGTAACCTGCATCTGTTATCGAGTCCACTAGTCCCTGGAGTTTAGGGGCGTGTCCTTTACCAATTTTCTTCGACATCATATCTAGGTCATAGAGGATATGTTCTGCTCCAAATAAAGGAGCACAAGTGTCAATATGGCGGACAGTTCTTTCAATTTCTCTCCTTGAATACTCAATGTCTTCATCAGTCCAGACAAGCCCAGACTCTTTTGACAATTCGATATCTTGAGTGTTTGGATAGCAGATTTCTAGTGCTTTTTCTTTTGTAATTCTCGATGCAATTTCTGCATCCCATATCGGACCAGTCCACATTGGTCCAGTTGCACGTTCGATTTCATCTTGATTAGGATGAATTACAAATTTGTATGGAACCCCATCTTCATTCCTCACTCTCCAGCCGATTTTATCTCTTATCTGCGTAGCCTTATTTTTCGATGTTTTTACCAAGATTGTTACTCGTACATGATGTCCATCAAACATCCCTAGAATCGGTGTTATGGCTTTGTCAATTTTTGCTGCACTTGTCGCAATCGTACCAAGCAATACCCTAATCGCATCATCGTGCTGGTATTCATCAGTGATTCCTGTACTCCCGTATCTTCTTTTTCCAGAGGTCGGAGATGAACCAGTTAGGGCAGCGGTATCTGTGGCTGTAACCTCCATTACACCCGTTCTTGCTAGATTTTGAAGTGCGGAATCAATGAAATTTATTGGAGAGCCAAACGGATCGATATCTATCCATTGCCATGCACCTGCGAAAAGAGCAATTCTAGCATCGTTCTTTTGGAATCTTATCCCGTCGACATCGTGATGTTGCGAGGCAATAACAGGTCCTTCTTCAGAGGCTGAAATTGGAAATTGATTGATTGGTGCAGGGTGTATTTTACATGAATTAACCGACCATGACAATGCAAAATCATCCATGTCATTGGCTGTGATTTGAAGCTTAGATTGTAATTCACTAGGAATTTCATTTCTCCATCTTCTGACTCTAATTCCTGTGGCAGACATTACATCTATCGCTCTGATAATTGGAGATTTCCCAATCCACCCATGCTCAAGTGCATCTGTTAACAGCATTACAGACCTTGTTCTTGCAGGTGCCATTGCAGGATTTAGGAAACCAGGCCCTGTTCTTTTAGCAGGTCCTCGAGGCATGTGTGTTGGTCTTTCTTGAGCAGAAGGCAATCTGATTAGGGTTCGCCCTTCCAACCAAGGATTGCCCGGCCAATCTTCTGGAATATCAGTAAAGAAATCCCCTTCGACCATGCCCCTGCCAATGGGTCTTGCTTCATGTCAATTCGGGTTGACAAGAGGGACAATAGTCAAGTCTTCTGCCCCCTACTCTTGTATGTATAATCGTTGAGCCACATCTCCTACAAGGATCTCCATCTCTGGTAAAAACCCAGTGCCTGTATTGGCGTTTTGTTAATCCTTCATTTTTTAAATTCTCAGCGATTTCATAATCTATGGTAATTCCATTTTGATCAAGTGCGCGTTTCGTAATTTTTCTCGCTATTATCGCTAATTCTTGCTTTTGTTTCTTATCTAAACTCCCAAATCGTGTTTTTGGATGCAAACCAGATTCGAATAATATTTCACTCCTAAGATAATTCCCAATTCCTGCAAGAAATGATTGATCTAACAAAAGATGCTGCAAAGCACGCCTATCAAAACGCCCAGACGTAATATGCTTGATTAGACCATTTTCGCTTATGTCAAAATCCAACAGATCAGGACCTAATTTTGACAAGAATGGATGACTAGCTAAATCAACAGCATCGAGTACCTCAATGTCGGATGCTGAATAAAGCCTAGCGGCATGTGTTGAGGTTTCGATTAGTATTCTCAATGAACGGTTTGTCTTTCTTTCAGCAGTTTTTGAAAGGCGGATATCCCATCTTCCATAGAGTTGATTATGGCTGTAAATCGTATACCCCGAATCGGTTGAAATCAACATTGCTTTTCCATGACTCCTTACTGAGGTAATCATCGAATTAATTAGAACCTCTTCCCAACCCCTCAACCTATCTAATCCAAACTCGATTGATAGCACCTTCTTGTTGGATAATGCCTTAGACAGCTTTTGGGCAACTCTGTATATTTCAGGCCCTTCTGGCATATTGTTTCTTCATCTAAACTCGGTATAAATCGATGTTTGTGTATCAATAATGTGTGAACTTAATGTTTGGATTGACATGAGTTACTTGATGTCCATTATCATGCACATGCCCAACAATAGAGCTGCCAGGTAATTTTTCAGATAACCAATCAGCAATAGCATCTGCCTTCTGAGCAGATACAGCAATCACCATCCCCATTCCCATGTTGAATGTTCTGTGCATTTCTAAATCATCGATATTAGCAATACCAGCCATCCAAGAGAATTCTGGATGGATAGGCAACGGAGTCTCAATATGCCATCCAAGTGAATCATGCAATCTCAGAAGATTCGACAACCCTCCTCCGGTGATGTGGCCAATTGCATGAATGTCTGAATATTCGAATCCTGAATTTCCCTCACGTCCAGCATTAAGCATGTCAATTACTGGGTCGACATATATCTTGGTCGGGTTCAAGATCACTTCTCCTAGCGTAATTGTGCCCTCGTTAAATCTCATTATTTCTCTTGTTTCACTGTGTGGGTTGAACGGACATTCCTCATCATATCCCATTTCGGTATAGTCGATTACTTTTCTAACTAGAGAGTAACCATTAGAGTGGATACCAGAAGACGGCAATCCAATCAAAACATCTCCTGCCTGCAAGTTTTCTCCAGTAATCGCTTCCCCTTTTGGCATGTAACCCAAAGCAGTTCCGCTAAGGTCCAATTCTGTGACGATGCCCGGAAGGCTTGCAGTCTCTCCTCCAGCCAACGTTACTCTCGCAAGTTCGCAGGCCTTTGCTAGAGATTCTCCCAATGCCTTGTGGGTTTCTGGGTCTGGCTTTGGTGTAGCGATATAATCGACAAATGCTATTGGTTCAGCACCAACGCAAAGTAGGTCATTGACGTTCATTGCCATGCAGTCAATTCCAACTCCATACCATTGATTCAGTTTAGAAGCGATCTGAAGTTTAGACCCAACTCCATCTGTGGCCAAAGCCAACAGACTATCACCGAACTCGATAATTCCACCAAATCCACCTGGTAAATCCACAGGTGCGCCGGGCGTTCCGGCTGACCTTACCGATTTACTGAGTGCACCTACAAGAGAAGAAACGGCACTACCTTCTAGGTCGATATCGACACCGGCAGAGGCGTAATTCATGTCATTTGGTTGACCTGCCATGAACTACTCCAAGCAAGTTAACTTCATCATCATACCGAATAAGAAACCTTCTCATTCCAGCCTCAATGAGTGGTCTAATCTCGATTCAATTCCGGAGTGGCTTCCTTCAAATTCTTCATACTGATACATTGTATTGCTCTCAATTCCCTTGTCAACAAGCATCTTGTTCAATCGTCTAAGTCCGTACTGAATGTGGTATTGGTCCCATACTCCCACGTCTATGTAAACAGAGTTTAGTTTGGTGTAAGCATGAAACAATTCTTCGACATTTTCCAATGGGTCAAATTTTAGCCATTCATTCCACAATGAATCATCTATTTCTGCGGACTCCGAGTTTATTGGTAACTGGATTCCCAGTTCGCTAGTTTTCGATGGTTCTGATGGTGAATATGAAGCAGCCATAGCAATAATCATCAAAGTATGAAAATCATCACCAGCAATTTTTTTGCTCTGCTTGAAGTCATTTAGAAACTCATCAATACTTCCACTTTTCGAAATACGAGTTAAAGCTTCAGCGAGCAAAGGCTTGAACATCAAATCAAACCCACAATCTCCAGAGTGGCAAGCAATGTCTGTCCACTTATCTGGGTAGAACATCGGTAGCATCAATGCTCCATAACCCCCACTTGATTTTCCTATCAGTTTCCAAGTACCATCAACAGGATATCTGTTTGAAATCTCGGTTTGTAGGTCATTGGATAGCCATGTTGCCCAATTGCCCATAATTGGAGAATCTACAAATTGATTTCCTCCTAGAGATGTAAAAGAATCAACTAAAACAAGAATAGCAGGCTTTCCTCCTTGCGAACAAATCCTTTCAAAGCGTTGGGGCAAAGTTTCAGAAAATGCCTTCCAAGATGCTCTTCCTAAGCCGGATGAAGTATAGGGGGCAAGGTATACGATAACCGGTAATTTCTCTTCCCGTATCATCGCATCAAAACCCTGTCTAGGGATGTGTACCAAAACCTCACGCTCCATAGGGTCTCCGAGTCGATTTTGAAGAGTGTCAGTTTTGATTGTAAATCTCTCCAAAACTCCAGAAATAGGTGAGAAATTGTGTTCTGGCATATAATGGCGTAATATCCCGTCAAATTTAATCTGTTTATCCTGGACAATCAAAAACTTACTTGGAAATTCCAGCAATCGGTAAATCTCGAATTGAAGATATTTTAATTGAAAAACCGCTTGTATCCTACTCTAAAATCTCCAGTGGAACTGAAGGGGTGCGCAATTCCAATAATTATCTTGATAAACGGTCGACGAAACCATACTAAGTCCGAAGGGACAGGTTTGGTTAAAGTGGTCATTCAACAATTAGATGTTCAGTCACGTTGGCAGACGATCTTGCAAGATTCTTTCAGTGATATTATTCACAATGTCGCACAATTATGGCCAGATGAACAATCAATTACAATTTCTTATCGGGACTTGAGAAATTTCGATCCTGATTTCGCAGAATCAATTATCGATAATCCAGAGGTTCACATCGATGCAGCAAATAACGCACTCAATCAGATTTTGCGCGATGAGGGATATGGAAATCTCAACCCGATGGTTCGTATTATCCATTTGCCCAAATACCAAGTTCGCACCGTTTCAAACCTTAGGGTTGACGATATTGGTAAATTTCTTGCAATCGATGCCGTGATAACAAAAATTTCTGCAGTACGCCCAAGAATTTATGCAGCAACTTTCGAATGTATGTCTTGCGGCGCTGCAAATCATATTCAACAACCAAACGAGCAAGAATTGATTGAACCATTGGAGTGTAATACTTGTGAAAAGACAAAATCACAAACAAAATTCGTTCTTTTGGAGCATGAATCTGTTTTAGTAAATTCACAATTTATTGAAATTCAAGAACTTCCAGAGCAAATGAAAGGTGGACTTCAGCCAGAAAGAATCCAATGTATAGCAGAGCACGACCTCACTGGAAATTTAACCCCTGGAGAGAGAGTCAAAGCAAACGGCATGCTATTCATGAGAGCGCAAAGGAAAAATGGGAAGAATACGCCAGTGTTTGATTTATTCTTGAGGATAACTTCTGTCGAAAGAGAAAACATTCCGTTCGAGGAAGTTCAGATTTCAGAAGAAGATGAAAATTACATCAAAGATCTAGCAAAAAGAGAGGATATCACCGATATATTGACTCGCTCTATTTCACCAAGCATTTTTGGATACAAGAAAATAAAGGAATCATTGTTGCTACAGTTATTTGGTGGGGTAAGAAGAGTAAATTCAGACAAAACCACTTCAAGAGGAGATATACATATTCTGTTAATGGGCGATCCAGGAGTAGCAAAATCTCAAATGCTCCGTTACATGTCTCTCATCTCGCCTAGAGGTAGGTTCACATCAGGTAAATCAGCATCAGCTGCTGGTTTGACAGCTGCAGCGGTAAAGGATGCCATTGCTGATGGAAGATGGACACTAGAAGCAGGCACACTCGTTCTTGCAGATATGGGATTAGCTGCTATTGACGAATTTGACAAGATGAGCGAAAATGACAGGTCTAGCATGCACGAGGCTATGGAACAACAAACAATCTCAATTACAAAGGCAGGAATAAATGCAACTCTGAAAACAAGATGTGCAGTATTGGCAGCGGCTAACCCTAAAGCAGGTAGATTCGAAACCTTGAGCGATGTACCGTTCACCGCTCAAGTCAATTTGGCACCGCCCCTAATTTCAAGATTCGATGTAATATGGGTAATGACCGACAATCCAATTGAGGAGCAAGATGCAAAAATTGCGCATCACATTCTAAAGACTAGAGGGGAAGGAAGCATTGCATTGCACGGCGATATAGACATCACGTTTGAGGAAAAAGATGAGAAGAGTCAGGGTGATGAGATGATACTTGATACTGAATTGATCAAGAAGTATGTCGCTCATGCCAAGAGAGCAATTCATCCTATTTTGGAAGACGATGCGAATCAAGCGATTATCGATTATTACGTCGAAACAAGGAAGAAAGGAGGAGAAGCAGCAGATAGCATCTCAATCACTGCAAGAGCATTGGAAGCCATAGTTCGTCTGGCTGAAGCCCATGCAAGGATACGATTGTCAAAAGTCGCAACCGTGGAAGATGCCCAAGCAGCAATTACGCTGACTAGATACTGGAGAGAAGAAATCATGGGCGGAGCATTCGACGAAACGACCCTCCATTCCGGAAAGAAAGCCAAGGCTAGAGATAGAGAGAAGATAGTTATGGAGACAATAGGAGATTTGTCTTCTAGTGGCGGTGGTCAATGTAAGAGGATAGATGTTCTTAACCATCTTGAAAAATACAACATCAATAGAGATACTGCAGAAAATATCATAGATAAATTAGTCGAAAGTGGAAGAGCTTTCAGACCAGGCGGATATGAAACTCTTGCATTGATTTAAGATTTTTACATGGGATGAATTCTTTGAGTGAAAACTTGTGGGTTGTATCATGGCAGGCAATTCTGAGCCACAAGGAGATGTATCTGATGCGTCTACTCTAGACCCAGAGTCTTTAGGTTTCATGTGTGGAATTGAAGTCCACCAACAGTTAGCTACAGGAAAGTTACACTCTCGTCAGAAAGGAGAGCTCTACGATGTTTCAATTGACACACTGCCGGAGGATTGGGCTCGTTTTTCAAGAAGATTAACTCCAGCTAGAGGTGAAGGTGGAAAGATAGATGTTGCCGCTAAATTCGAGGCTAAGAGAAATCGTAGTTTCGTATATGTGATGTCACCCAACTCAGGCTTAATTGAATTAGACGAGCGACCTCCTTTGCCACATGATACTGATGCCATGGATATCTCGCTAACAGTATCTGCAATGCTTCATGCAAAACCATTAGATCTTATGCAGACAATGCGAAAAACAGTTGTCGATGGATCAAACACTACCGGTTTCCAGAGAACCACTTTAATCTCTAGGGACGGAATTTTGGAAGTAGAAGGCGGAGATGTCCGAATAGATGTTTTGTGTTTAGAGGAAGATTCGGCAAGAAAATTAGATACTATCACAAAACAAGAATCAGTTGAAGTTATTTACAATCTTGATAGGTTGGGTTTGCCACTAATTGAAATCGCTACAGCTCCGGATATCAAATCCCCTGATCACGCAAAAGAAACTGCAATCGCTCTTGGAAGGACTCTAAGGGATACAAGAAGGGTTCGAAGGGGACTTGGTTCAATTCGTCAAGACCTCAATGTAAGTATTGCCTGCGGCGATAGAGTTGAGATAAAGGGATGTCAAGATTTATCTTGGATTCCGAGAATTATCGAGCTTGAAATGGCTAGACAACTTCATTTTTACAGGTTAGCAAATGATTTGAGAAGTGAGATGGACCTTCCAAGTTTGCCAAATAACAGAGACGATGATAATTTGGAATTAGAACAGAAAGTTGCGGAAGAGGTAACCAGAAAATTGCCCTTGAATATCAGCGATGTTAGTGATATATTCTCCTCTTGTGAGTCTAACATGGTCACCTCGTCTTTAGATTCTGGTGGTGTTATGCTAGCCCTGGTGCTACCTGGGCTTGCTGGAAAAATTGGTACAAAAACGCTCGATTCTCAAGGCTCCCAAATGCCAAGACTAGGTAGAGAACTTGCCGGCGCAGCCAAACTTGCAGGTGTGAAAGGAATATTCCATTCGGATGAATTACCAGCATACGGGATTACACAAGATTACGTTGACGTGGTCAGAGAAACTTTATCATTGGAAAAGCAAGATGCTTTCTTGCTTTGTTGTGCTCCAAAATGGCAGGCAGAATTAGCGCTAGAGTCTTCCCTAAACAGAGCTAGAATGGCATGGCACAGGTCACCTAAAGAAGTTAGAAATGTAATCATCAAAAAAGGAGCGCCTGAGGATGGAACTACATCTCCAATGAGGCCCTTGCCCGGAGGAGCAAGAATGTATCCAGAAACCGATATTCCTAATTTCGAACTTACAGAATCCAAGTGGTTAGAGGTAATTGAGAAAATACCAATGAGCCAAGCCGAAAGAAAATCTAGACTTGAATCAGAAGAAATGTCCGAAGATCAAGCAAAGCAACTGTTGGGTAAAGAACTCGATGATTTGTATTTCGAATTCAAGACAAATCTGCCTGCGAAAGCATGGGCTTCACTACTCATGGACAACGAAGAGCAAAACCCTCAATTCTTAGCAGATGTCCTGCGAACTAAAGAACAAGGATTTGTTTCTAGGGATGGAATTAACTCACTCATCGTTGAGTTTGCAGATAAACCATATTCAATAGAGGCTATGGCAAAATGGGCAGAGGAAAACGGACTAAAGCCAGCTGACGCATCGGACTTAGAATCAGTGGTAAAGTCAGTAGTTGAAAGTAGAATTGATTTTGTCAAAGAGCGAGGAATGGGCGCCATGGGTCCTTTGATGGGCTTAGTGATGAAAGAAGCAAAAGGTGCTGATGGGAAACAAGTCAGTGATTTACTTCGTAAACAAATTATGCAACATCAGTGAGTTGTTTGTCTAATGAAAATAAGATTCCCTCTCACTCTACTGTTACTCTTACTCCTTTTTTCGACCTTGTCAATTGTAAATGCTAATACCAACTCCTACTCCGAGAATATAATTTCTCAAGAATTGGTTTGGGAAAAAGATCTAGCAGAAGGCTACATCACCACCTCGCCAATTATTTATGATGAATCAATAATTGTTAGGACTAGCGGAACTTGGTTTGACCAGTCTAGACCCATGGTTTATTCTTTTGATTTTGATGGTAAATTACAATGGTCGATTACTGGAGAGGGAAATACGAATCACGACATGACTCCTTTACACATCATCTCCTCGGGAGAGGGTAATTGTGGAGCATGGCCTGAGATGCTAGTAGTGGCATGGGCAAATGGCTCAATCCAGGCATTAAATCCTAGTACTGGAGACTTAGTATGGAGTCAAACCACTGCAGTAAATACCTGGGGAATCACCGGGTCAATGTTAACTGATGCAGACAGACTAGTGGTTCCTACTAGAAATGGAGTAGACGTCTTTTGTCTTGCCGATGGTCAGTTGATTGAATCCTATGAAACAGGCCTTGGATGGAGAAATGGAGTTTCAATGATGGGAGATACAATTCTCATTGGCGATGAACAAGGTCTACTTTGGTCAATTACCGATGGTTCAGTAAATAACATGTCATTTACGGAGGAACTTCAGGGTATAGAAAATCCAAAATTAAGACACTCTCCGATCATCCTTGATGATTACATCTTAGTATCAATACAAGGTCAACTTTCTGGGAAAGTTTTGTTGCTGAATAAATCTAGTGGACCTGATTTTCAAATAATTCACGAATTCGACATTGGAATGAGCTCCTCAATTCCAACAAAGGTAAACCAAACCTCAGTCCTAGTTGGTTCTTCAATTGGGTTACAAATTGTTGATTGTAGTTACACATGCACTATTTCAGAGGCATTAAATCAGAATATCAATGGAGAAATATATCATCGAGAGGGACTAGTTGTTGCAGCAAAAAATGGAGAAAATGGTGGTTGGGTGTATGCTCAAATAAATTCTAGTCGCGTTGAGTCATTAGGGGATTTTCAGATTGAATTATCAGGATGGGGAACAGCAATGCCAGCAAATTGTGGACAATTCTGGGTGTATGGGAATGATCAAGGAATCTTACAGATGTATGAATCAAAAGTCGTCATCGGAGATTATTGCCAAATTAATTCCAATCTAGGCAACAGTGAGCAAATAGATGTGAGCCGGACTCCTGCAGTAATCTCCTTACTGCTTTTTTCTTCTTTCCTTCTTTTTAGTTTCACATGGGAATCAAAAGACTTACTCTCTGCCTTCAAGTATTCAATTCCTCTATTACTAATAGCGTTAATTCTCTCCACGCCGTATCTGGTTACATTGT
The DNA here is from genome assembly GCA_963968885.1 of uncultured Candidatus Poseidoniales archaeon. GTDB lineage: Archaea > Thermoplasmatota > Poseidoniia > Poseidoniales > Poseidoniaceae > MGIIa-L4. The sequence continues at coordinate 19,193 of CAXAGT010000006.1, forward strand.
GGTCTGAGTTAAGTATAGTAGAAACTGATGAAGATGAGTGGAATGAAACTTGGCCAGATTCTTGGAAGGGCACCCAAGTTATTTCTTTCGAGTTAGAAGACGGCACCATTGCAATTGGAGATATTGGAACTTACTCAACAGTATCAGAAGCAACTATGTCTGCGGCAGAAGAACTTGATATCGATTTGGTAATAGAGGATACAAATTTAGGTAATTACCTAATATCCATCGATGGATTTCAAGGGAATGGGTGGGAATTTTTTGTAGATGGAAGCCGTGGACTCTATTCGATAGACGATGTGAAACTTGACGAGAATTCAGTTCTTGAATGGCGTCCTGCTTGAAGTTAAAGATTGATTGTTGTATTTGTTAATGTATCGATTTACATCAATCTTTTTGCGCAGTGAATTTTCTGACATGTATCTAATCTTTCCAAAAACCTCTCTCTCGAACCAAGGTCGATCAAATCTGCCAAATGTCCATCCAACCCCGGAATAAGAGTTGGGGTCTCTACCGTCTAATGCCCATTTATCATTCAAATCAAGGGCGTATTCGTATCCAGTTTCAGGGTTAGGAGTCCATTCTAAGATTTTCTTTGCCCAAAACATCCTCATGTAGTTGTGAATTATACCTTCTTTTCGCAATTGATTTTGGCAAGCATTCCATAATTCACTGTGTGTTTGTGCATTCTCCAATTGTTCGTATGTGTAGGTGTATGGGCGTTGGTCAGAGGTGTGCTCTAAGAGTGATTTTCTGGCCCATTCTGGTAAGGTTTGATAATTTAAATGGTCCTTGTGATTTGTGCAATAAGCAAACCCTATTTCTCTCCATGTTATTACTTGGTCTAAGAATCCTTCAACACCTTCTTGCAGTCCCCACCAGCCTTGAGACTTACCCAAGAATTCTGAATTTGCCTGATCTATTGTCCAGTTATATGAGTTTAATACGGTCCTGACTATGGTTATTGGACTGATATGACCGAAGTGTAAATATGGAGATAGCGCCGAAGTATAGCCCGGTTCCAAATTTCTTCTTTCTTCAGAGTATTGGTCTATTTTTTTTACAAAATTCCGCAAGAGATTCAAGGCTTGTTGTTCTCCTCCGCGAATCTCTTCTATTTCGGGAACATCCATGTTCAATTGTACAGTCTTGAACGCTTGCTCTCTTATTGCCTCGTCGTCAAGGGCGCACCTCCAAACAAAATCCCAGGGAGAGATTCTAGCCTTTGTTTGAGCAAATATTTCCTCTGCTTTTTCTTTGTAGGCAGGAACGAGACCTGATAGATCTTGTAGCGGATGCTTTGTTGAAAATTCGCTTAGTAGATTTTCAATATTCTTGTGTATCCATCTTCTTAGTTGGTAAGCCGATTTGAAATCTCTATCGATTAAATTCACAGGTATGATTGAGTTTGAATTAACTAGAATGGAGAGATGCTTATTTTGTTCCAAAGCATATTCGCCGACATATTTTGGCAAGTAGGTAGGATGGTAGTCGGTGACAGTCACCTTTGCTTTGTCCATCCAAGCCTTGAATACACCTGATCCTTCTTTGTCATATTTCTCGATATAGGAACAATAACATATCGGCGTTTCTTTGAATGCGTAATAATTGTCTACCATGCCACCGATTACGAAATAATGGAGCCTTTTACTGGAGTAGTGATGATTAACCGCAATGGGTTCGATTACGTAGAGTGGTAGCTCGTGTTCTTTTGCAAGTGAAATAGCCAATTCCAATGAGTGGTTGTCTATTGTTCTGCGATTAGAAATCATCCAATAAAGGATGTATTCGCCATCCGGATTCGGCTTTTTGCCGTTGGTTATTAGCCTGTTTTCAAACATAGACTACACCATTCCCCTCGTTAGCAATCAATCCCCCGCCTCCAGCAAATGCGCCTTCAATTAGGATTGACATATTGGTCGAAACCAGTTCAAGTTCCTTGACTTCATCAGCTGTGAACCAGCCGATTTCAGAGATTTCTTGCTTGTCCTGGATTTCAGGAACTTGTTCGGAATCAACAGTTGCCGTGAAAACGAAAAAAAGAGCAACTTGATCATTTCTAAGGTCGCTGCGCAATCCAGTTAATCGAATTAATTTTCCATTCAGACCGGTTTCTTCGTGTAATTCCCTGAGCGCAGCTTGTTCTATGTTTTCCAATGGGTCAACTTTTCCTTTCGGAATGCCCCAGCAGCCAACGTTCCTGCCAGCAGATTCTTTCACAAGCAACACCTTTTTGTTGCTTATTACGGCAACGCCTACACCAATGTCGGGCCCCACCATGGTACCAAAATAACCCCCCTTGGTTATAATGAAGTGTTTAGAATAATTTTGTAACAAACAAAACATTAAAAGTAACTTTAACAAATTCTGCCCATGACTATGATGGCTAACGTAAAAAAAATCAAACCCATATCAACACTGCCCACCAAATTTGGAGAATTCAAAATTCAAGTCTTTGTTGACAATGAGGGACAAGAACACAGCATTGTATTCAAAGGGGAACCATGGGAAATCGATTTCCCTATGGTAAGGATCCACTCAGAGTGCCTTACAGGAGATGTGTTCTCTTCAGTTCGCTGCGATTGCGGTGAGCAGCTTGACTATGCAATGGAAAGAATCGCAAATCACGGAGTCGGGGCTGTTGTATACCTCAGACAAGAGGGACGTGGAATTGGATTAGAATCGAAAATTAGGGCTTACAATCTCCAAGATAAGGGACTCGACACCTTAGATGCTAACATTGCTTTGGGTCACGGCGCCGACGAAAGAGACTACGAATTCGCAGCAAAAATGCTCAAAACGTTAGAAATCTTTTCAATAAAGTTACTTTCGAACAACCCGCTGAAGATAAAAGGATTAGAGGAAAATGGTATTTCGGTGCTCCGCGAGCAGCATGAAATTCCTTACAGAGCGGACAATTTCAACTATCTCAAGGTCAAGGCTAACAGAATGGGGCACATACTCAAACTAACGGATGAATATCAATGATGGTGATTTTATGAATTCAGTAATAGGGCAAAAATCTCCAGACTTCATTTTACTTGACGACAGCGGACAATCATTCTCCTCGAAAAACCTAGACGGGGCATGGAGAATAATCTTCTTTTACGCTAAAGACGGATCTCCCACTTGCAAACGTGGATGTTTGACTTTCAAAGAACAATACGACCTATTCGAAAGTGCTGGTTGTAAAATAGTAGGAATCAGCCAAGATAGTGTAGAGCAACACAAGGAATTCAAGAAAGAGTTAGGAGGCTTACCGTTTCCACTTTTGTCGGATATAAATGGAGAGGTATCATCTCTATTTGGGGTATCAAAACTTCTTGGTACATTCCCAACCAAGTCATCATTCTTGGTAAACCCTGAAAATCAGATTGTCTATGTTTACGATTGGCTTTTCAGACCCCGTAAGCACGTTGCGCAGATACTATCAAAACTCTCTCTAGAGGTTGGTGCTTAAAATGTGGCTGGAATTACTAGAACTTGCGGGCATAAACGAAAAGGAAGGAAATGTCCTCCTGGTACTCAGCACCAGAGATCGAATGAAAGCAAGTGATATTGCTAAGGAGTTGAAGACTACTAGATTAGATGCTTACAACACGCTATCCAAACTCCAGCAAAGAGGACTCGTGAAAGCAACAGCAGACCGCCCGATGATGTTCTCATGCCCGAGAATCCAAGACTGTGTTAGATATTTAATCGACATCAAGCAAAGCAAGCTTAACAGATTAAATTCAGGACTTGAAGATTTACTATCTGGGATACCTGAAGACAAGCGCGAAAAAGCTCAGCCTTCATTTACTGAAGAGCCGGAGTTTAGCGTAATCAAAGAAAGAGAGAATATATACTCAAAACTCAAAGGTATGGCTGATGATACTGAGGAAAAACTAGTCCTAATATTGGGCAAGTACGGGATTCTTCATCTTTGCAGAACCGGTGCAATAGAGGCTGTAAATCAGACGGCTGTAAGGGGATGCGTAGTCGAAGTAATCGCCCATGTTGAAAATAGAACTGTCAAATTCTTTGACAAACTACACGAATCAATAGAAGTTAGACATTCCGAAGAATTGGACTCGACAGGATTTTTGCAAGACGAGGCAGTAACCGTCCAGCTTTTGCACGTTGAAGAGAACCCGGTAGGTAAAGGGAAGGACGATGCAGCTTTAATCATAGAATCACAATCCTTTTCTCAAGCACAATCAAAATTAGTCCAAACAATCTGGGAAGAATCAATTAATCTCGAAATCGCAGTCGAGAGGTTTGTTAATAACCGCATAGTAGATCCTCTGAAAATGACAATAGGCGAAGGCTCTTTCTTGTCTATATTCAGTGAAGCATTAGGCTTTGATGGAGAACTTCCTCAAGAGGACACACCATTTGATCCAGAGTTATTTTATTCCGCTGGAAAAGAGGTTAACAAAGCAAGGACTCATCTCTCAGAAGGAAAGTTATCTAACCTGCAAGCACTTGGAATTGACCTAAATGTCCTTCTTCGCCAGATAGGAAACAGGGTCGGCCTTGAACTAGCCTTTTCCTTGCGATCCCTGTCTAACGATATTGATTTCCTCAACGAGATGATTGATTGGTGGGAATTTGCTGGTCTTGGAAAGATGAGTTATGATATAGACTCAGCCTTCTCTATTCAAATTGAACTTGCTCATGAGATTCCAGAAGACCCGGAGGCTCTCCCTGTATGGGAACTGGATGATGGAATTATTGAAGGAGCTCTGAGTGCAAGATTCTCTACTTCTGATAGTCTGAGTGTAAGGAAGTCCGGACATGATTTGACTGCTCAATCATTTATGTACGAATTAATCGAAACGGCTCACATTTGAGGTTTTTTTATGAACCCGATTAAGATGCTTAGGTTCTACTTTGCAGTTTTTCGTGGTAAACAAGTAAATATCGAAACAGTTCAGAAATTAGGCTTATTGTCCGTGAAAATTGGTCAAATTATGGCTTTACGTCCCGATCTATTAGGTACTGAAAGATGCAGGCAATTACAGAAATTATACCAAAATGCGAACTCAATTAAATCAGAATCTGCTCGAGAATTGATTAATCAAAATGCTCCAGCGAATTTTATGGATAATTTCACAGATTTTAATCTAGAACCTTTTGCAGCTGCTTCGATTGGTCAAGTTCATCTTGCAAAACTCAAGAGTGGTGAAGAGGTGGTAGTTAAACTCTTGAAATCCAATTTTGAAAAGAGGTTTAGAAGAGATGTAAAACAACTGAAATTCTGGGTGAAGTTTGGTTTATTCTTTAGACCCAAATTGAAAAAGGTAGGCAATCCTTTAGGATTTTTAGCACACATCGAAGACTACACCCTACGAGAACTTGATTTTATGAACGAAATCAAAGGGCAGAAAGAATTGGTTTCAATTCAAAACGAATTGCAGAAAACATTTGACATGTCTCTTCTCAAGTTTCCTAAATTATACGAAGAGCTTTCAAATTCTAAAGCATTAGTAATGGAATATATCAAGGATCCAACGGTTTCATCGTTGGTTAAGTCTCAATCTATCTCTTGGGAGAATGTTTTGAATCTTTTTAGATTACACGGAGCCTTTATGTTTGGAGTAGGGACATTCCATGGAGATTTGCACCCAGGAAATGTTATGCTTTCAGAGGATGGCGAATTCACTTTTATCGACACTGGCGCAATATGTTACTCGCCAAGAAGAGTCTCCAATTCCCTTTTTGGATTCTTCTTCAATCTAGCAAAATATCAGAAAAAAGAAGCATATGACGCTCTATTAGAAATGTCGGATGTCCCTCCATCGGGGAAAAAGTTAGAAGAATATTATTCTGAAATGACTCGGCTGTATGACTCTTTTGAAGGAAAAAGTGTTAGCGAAGTATCGCTTACACAACAAATGATGGGCACTGTAAAAACGGCAGTATTGGCGGGTTGTGCCTTTGATGAAACATCATTCCCAATTATTCGGTCTTTGATGTACATGGATGGTTTAGTTTTAGAAACCCACCCCCACGTCGATCTAATTACAGCAATGGGTCCATACCTGGACGAGTTTTTATCACTTACAAACAATTAAAAATACTAGGCGAAGGATGTAGAGAATATGGATGCACAAGATGAAATTATAATCGTAGGAGCAGGACCCGGTGGACTGGCTTCCAGTCTGCTTCTTGCGCAGGCTGGACTCAAGGTAAAGGTCTTTGAAAAAGAAGACCGAGCAGGTGGAAGAACAAAAATAATCGAAAAAGATGGATTCAAATTTGATCTTGGTCCGACATTCTTCCACTACACCGAGGTAATCGAGAAAATTTTCGAAGCAATCGGCAGAGATGCTCACGCTGATTTGAACCTCCATCGCCTGGAGATGAACTACAGACTTGTATTTGGTCAGGGTGGCTCCTTAGATTGCACGAGTGATGTTGAGCAAATGTACCAAAGAATAACTGATTTGTCAGGTGGTAAAGATGCTGATGCATTCATCAAATACATGAAGCAAAACAAAAGAAAACTCGACAACTCAAGACAATGTCTGGAAGAGCCGTGGTTTGGGCCCAGCGACATGATCTCAAAAAGAGCAATGAGGGCAGCCACTGTAATCCATCCAACAAGAAGCGTTGCAAAAGACCTAGCAAAATTGTTTGATGATGAAAGACTACATCTTGCGATGTCTTTCCAAACAAAATATCTCGGTATGTCTCCATTCAACTGCCCTTCACTCTTCACTATTCTTGCTTACTTAGAATATGAATACGGAATTTATCATCCACTTGGTGGACTTGGAAGCGTAACTCAGAAGATGTATGAGATTGCTGAAGGAATGGGTGTCGAATTCCACTTCAGCGAACCTGTTGAAAAAATAATTGTCGAGGATAATAAGGCTAAAGGAATCGTGACAAAGAATGGCGAATTCAGAGCAGATAGAGTTGTTCTTAACGCCGACTTCGCCAAGGCTATGGTAGACTTAGTGGACGACTCTCATCTAAAGAAGTGGACTTCAAAGAAGCTGGAAAAGAAAAAGTATTCATGTTCCACGTTTATGTTGTATCTTGGAATCGACAAGGTGTATGAAAACCTACCACATCATCAGATATATGCATCATCTGATTACAAGAACAGTCTTGCAATGATAGAGAACAATGAACTTACTACGAACGACCCCTCAGTTTATGCTCAAAATGCCTGCATAACCGACAAATCGTTGGCTCCTGATGGGCAATCTACAGTCTATGTGTTGGTCCCTGTAAGTCATACAACTGACAATATTGACTGGAACGAAGTAAAAGACGAATACAGAGAATTAGTTCTCGACCAACTAGAGAATAAACTAGGCTATGAAGATCTTAGAAAACATATAGTCACTGAAATGGTAATAACTCCAGACGACTGGGGAGATGTTTGTTACAGAGGAGCAGTTTTCAATCTTGCTCACGGATTAGACCAAATGCTATGGAGAAGACCAAAGAATAGATTTGGTGACATCAAAAATATGTATTTGGTTGGAGGTGGAACACATCCAGGATCAGGATTGCCAGTTATTTTTGAAAGTGCAAGAATCTCCACCAAACTTCTGTTAGACGATCTTGGAATAGAACCTGACTGGAATGGTGTTGATACCTGGTTTGAAAGCCGCAAACCAAATCCAATGAAAGCCGGTGTAACTCATGCTTGATGGTTATCAAATCCATCTAGATGACTGTGCCGAAAGGTGTAGAAAAGCATCATCCTCGTTCTATGCATCTTTCTCTTGCTTGCCTTCAAACAAAAGGTATGCCGTCATGTCAGTTTATGCTCTTTGCAGATGGTTAGATGACATTGTCGATGGTGATTCAGACGAACGATTAGATATCGACATTAACCAAAAATCAAGCATAAGGCTTGCAGAATTAATTAACAACAAAGGCTCACAGCCAGTTGCTAGTGATTACAAAGTTAAGTTAGACACACTGACATCAATCCGTTCTGCAATTGATGAGATCTTTGAAAAGGGAGAAACTGAAATTGAACATCCAGTAATTAAGGCAATTGAGTGGACTATCAATCAATATCCAATTAAGAAGCTAGACCTGTTTACTATCATCGATGGTATGGAGGACGATTTATTCGAAATTCGCCTAAAGACCTATGATGATGTTAGGGCGTATGCGTTCAAGGTTGCCTCATCTGTTGGTCTTGTGCTCTTGGAAATATATGGTTACTCTTCTCAATCTGCAAGGCTTCATGCAATAGACCTTGGGATACAACTCCAGATGATCAATATCTTGAGAGACGTAAGGGAGGATTTTGATAGAGATAGAGTATATCTTCCAATTGATAGTCTAAACTCTTTCAACGTATCTTTGGATAGTTTGAATGATGACATGCTAGTCGAATCTCCAAATTGGACAGAGTTCATGGACGAGTATCTTGGAGTAGTAAATACACATATTGAATCAGCATCTCATCTTAACAAGTATCTAGATTATGATGTAAGAGTGCATGTCAAAATATTAACATCAGTCTATACAGAAATATTCAGAGGCATGGTCAAAAGCAAGAATCCATTGTCTCCTGTTGGCCTAAGTGCATGGAAAAAGTTCAGCATTGCCAGCATGATTCTCTATTCCAAACTGAAAAACAAAGTTGGATACTAGGTTAATATCTAACTTTACCAGTCACATGTCTAAGTGCATTTTCTAAATCAGGATGATTGAATTCGTATCCGCTTTCCAACAGTCTTTTTGGAGATACCCTTTGACTTTCTAGCAGCAACTTTTCTCCCATCTCACCAAACAGAATCTTGACCATGAATTTAGGCAGTGGTGCAAAAGACGGGCGGAAGAAAATTTTACCCAAAACTCGAGCGAATTTCTTTTGGGTAGTGGGGTTTGGTGATACTAAATTGTAAGCCCCCTTGCAATCATTGTTTAGCATAAGGTGTTGCACAGCATGGATATGATCATCTATTGAAATCCAGGATTGGTATTGTTTTCCTCCTCCAACCGGTCCTAAAGCACCCATCTTTGCAGGAAATAGCTGCTTTCCAAGCGCTCCTCCAAGACACGTCATCACTATTCCCGTGCGGATAACTACTCTTCTTATTCCGTGATTCTCCAATTCTAAGCTCGCATCTTCCCATTTTTTGCAAGTTTGTGGCAAATATCCTTCTCCAATTGAGGAGTTTTCATCTAAGACTTCATCCAACCTATCTCCGTAGAACCCTATCGCTGAACCTTGAATGAAAACAGAGGGTTTATTCTCAAGTTCACAAATTAGATTGGCTAGGTTCTTGGTCGGGATTGTTCTACTATTTTCAATCAACTCTTTACGAGCCTTAGACCAACGTTTGTCTCCAATTCCTGCCCCCGCTAGATGGATAATACAGTCGAAACCCTCGAGTGATCCTTCTACTATCTCTCCCTTCTGATCATCCCATTTGACTACTCTCTGTTTGTTTGCATCGGCTGGTAATTTAGTAGACATTCTTACTAATCTGTGAACTTCATGACCCATACAAGCAAAAAATGCGCACAGTTGTTTACCAATTAGTCCAGTACTTCCTGAGACTAGGACACGCATCTTTTGTGAAGGAATTCGTTTCAAGTCCATTTCAACTCTGCGGTTTCTAAAGCCGAACATCGCTTTAACTCTGGGGACAACAGTGAACCTCTTTGTCCACCCAGTGGCAAAATGCAAGGGTAGTTTGTATTCTACATTATCAACTGCCACGGTCTTCCCATTCTCTTGCTTGAATTCTCTGGAATGGTCCCATTGTGCAAATGGGCCTTTCAGAGATGTGTCATCAAACCCATGTAATGGTCTTACATTTTCATGTCTTGCAATCCACTTCTTCTTCACTGGTCCCATTTGGACAGGGAATATTGTCATCTCCCCATTCTCGATCTTTCCTACTTGAACTGGCTCCAGCCCCTCCCAGTCAGGCATTATTCTTCGAAATGCTCCCTCTGAATTGTACCAGTTCCAATGGTCTTCGAGAGATGCGTCAACTTCCAATATGTTTTGGAAACTAGGCATAATGTTAACTTATTCCAAGATTTATTATATCTTTGTATAGCAAATATTACGTCTAATTCAATCATTAGTAACTTCATAACGATATGTCACGACTTAAACTTCAAAGCAGGGGTGCCTCTCGTATGGACATGTTCACAGCAATTGGGACACATGGGCCAGTACTCAGCCCAATCGCTGGACTGATTCTTGATTTAATTCTCTTAACTGCAGCGGCAGTATTACTTCTTGAACCTAAAAGACGTTCACAAGGCGATATGCTTGTTTTGACCGCAGTTGTAATCGGGGTTTCATTATCAAGAGTGCTCATGGCAGGTATTCCAAATGTTCAGTTTGTAACCATTGCATCTTTGTTGGTTGGAGCCAGATTAGGCGCAAGAAGAGGTGCTGCGTTTGCCATTTTAGTAGCAGTTCTAAGTAATTACTTCTTGGGGGACGGATGGTGGACAATTTTCCAAGCCATTGGCTGGGCTAGCGTTGCAGTTATCGGCTCTTATGCTAATCTATGGTCCAATAATTCTCTCGATCTAAAGAAAACGTGTTACCTCGCTTTTGTTTCAGCTTTCATGTTTGATTTCATTGTCTCACTTTCAATAATTGAATCATCCACTTCTTTGCTCGGATTCATTGCTTACCTGTGGGCAGGAATTCCATATGACTTACTTCACGCGGTTGGCAATGTAACATTCGCTCTTTGGTTTGCTGAATGGTTTGTAAATAAGTTAGAAATCAGCGAAGTTCCGACAATAGAAGAAGCAATAATCGCTGATTTAGATTCTACTCAGGCATGAGTGATTAAATGAGTAATAATCCGAATGATTGTTCAATGGCTCTTATAGTAAGGTCTGATTTGAACTTATCAATTGGCAAGACAGCCGTACAATGTAGCCATGCGGCAGTTGAATGTTCTCGCCTTGCAAGAAAATCATATTCCCGCATATTTGAGAGATGGCGTTCAAACGGTTCTAGAAAGGTAGTACTCAAGGTCGACGATTTACACCATCTGTTGGATCTACAAGAGCTGGCAAACCAAGCCACCATTATCACTCACATCGTTAGCGATGCAGGCTTGACTGAAGTTGAGCCAGGAACTCTAACCGTTTTGGGGATTGGCCCTTGCCCCAATCGTAGTTTGGACGCTATTTGCGGTGAACTTGAATCGCTTTAATTTTTGAAACCGTGGTCTTTTGCAACTCTTCTGAAGTGGTGCATGTGTTTCTTGTGTTTTTTTACGAACCAGTGCGGTATGTTTGGCTCCCAATATCCGGAAATTGTATTGTATGAATATTCAGGTTTACAAGATTTTAATTCTGCCAGTAATTTTGAATCGATTACTTTTCTATCTTTACCTTGGCAACAAACTATTCTTTTTGGTTGATTATTTGTTTGAGTCTTTTTCCTTGTTCTATCCTTTCCGTTATGCCGATTTTTTATTTTTTTATTTCTGATATTTTTCATTTTTTTCCCTTTCTCTATGATTTTTATTTTGCTATACTCTAGCCTTCGCTAGGCAAAACATTTCATCACATTTCAGGGAATTAATCAGTCAGCATATTCTCACCATTGACTTCTTTTGGCATTAATTATTACCACCGAGGGTATATAAAAATTAAATCTGGGACTTCCCATGAATTCAATTATTGCCAGGGAAATTTCCACGACCAAATTATCAGATCGTTTATGATGCATTGAATAGAGATCATAGCCCCTCCAATCACCATCAACATTCCTTGGGGGTTGCCATCCGCATGGGCACTCAAGCCTATCATAATGAACAAAATATTGCCTATAGAGACCAGCATTAGAATTCCTATAACTAGAATTGGTGTCCAAGAGTAATCGGTTCTCAGATGGAAGGAGGTACTCTCAAGCCAAAGCATCGATGGAATTAGGAATAAAACAAAAGCGATTGCTAATACGCTAATTCCAGAACCTGTTTTATCTGAAAAGGTCCATCTAAGATTTTCAAAATCCTCAGCAGACATTTGGAATAATACGGAGTACCACATTATCAGATATCCTGCAGCAGCAACGAACATGAAAACCACGCTAAACTTAAGCAAGCCCCCTTCAATTCCTCCCCAAAGAGCGGTTCTATCGGGCGCTTTCCAGACTCCGTATACATATGATAAGAGTACACAGAATCCCGCAATTGTTGTAAAAATCTTCAGGTTGTCTTGATTAATTTGCAATTTTTTCACCCTCGTTGTAATTTGTTCCCTTTAAGAAAATCATTGCTAGAATAATTGCAACTGGCATCAGCATCACTCCAAACAGGACCATAGCTCTCAATTTGTTGACAGCAAGTTTTTGTTCAACACCTTTCTTCCAAAGCCAACGAGTAACTAGAATGTCTCCAGCAACTATGTGAGCCCATGTCAACACAGCACCGGCAGGACTGCCAAGTGCTGCCCCCAATGCATCCAGTATCTTTGTTGGGTCAGGGTCAAAAATCTCAAGCAGAATGTTTGGATTCAGGAATAGTACGATGAAGTAGACAATAACAGGGCCAAGGACAATAAGAAATCCTTGGCACCATTTTTCTGTGATTTCATCAAATGGTTTTGCAAGCATCAATACCCAAAATGGACCTATCCATGTTGAAATTAGGAAAAATAAAATCGTGTAAAAAGTATCCATCCCTAAATCTCCTTGGCTTAATGTGCCTAACTACTTCTGATTGTGTATAAGCATTTGTTATTAGAAATCCACATTTTATTTCATTATTTTATGAAATTTGATGAACTCAGTCTGCTTGGATTGATTGTTATCATGGGTCTTCGTTCATTTATTCACAGGTTAACGGCTCCTGCTTATCAGATAGGACAGGGTCCTGCTGGTCCAATGAAATTAGCATGTGTTGTTAACCAGGAATTAAAGATGGGTAAGGGGAAGATTGCCGCTCAGGTTGGTCATGCATCTGTCAAGGCAATACTAGATTTAGGAAAATCAAATCCTGCTGCTCTAGAAGCATATCTTGCCAAAGGGCAAAAGAAAATCTGTTTGAAAGTGCCAACTGCTCAAGATCTTAAATCTCTCCAGAAGGAATGCAAAGAAGCAGGGGTTGCATGCTCAGCAATTCATGATGCTGGCCACACTCAGATTCCTGCGGGGTCGTTCACAGTGCTTGCTATCGGGCCTGCAGAGGATGATGTAATCGATTCCATTGTTAGCCACCTGAAATTGCTTTAATTATTCTTAATGTTACATATCATCATACCTTTATTCAGGAACCACCTGAGGTGTTCATGCGCGACTTTAGCACCGATGGTATAGACTTCCGTTCTGACACAATCACGCAAGCGGTTGATGCCATGCGCCATGTAATGGCAAATGCTACTGTTGGAGACGATGTTTTGGGAGATGATCCCACGGTTACTGAACTTGAACAGAGAGTTGCGGAATTGTGTGGTAAAGAAGCTGGCTTATTTGTTGCAAGCGGCACTATGTCAAACGCTATTGCTTTGAAGACACACACGCAACCAGGAGATGAAATAGTTACTTGGGAAGAATCACACATTTACGTCTACGAAGGCGGAGGATATGCAGCCTTATGCGGATGTAGTGTTGCCTTAGTTGACGGTAATAGAGGAATAATGGATCCGCATGATGTGAAAAATGCAATCAGAAAAACAGCAGGGAGTCAAGGTCATTATCCAAATGGTAGTTTGGTTTGTGTAGAAAACACCTCTAACAGAGGCGGTGGAACTTGTTACTCTCAAGAGACTCTTGATGAAATTGCTAAAATTGCAAAAGAAAATGGTTGTAAATCCCATATTGATGGGGCTAGAATATTCAATGCAGTACTCAAGACAGGCGTCCCTTTATCTCGTATGGTAAGAGATTATGATTCGATATCAATCTGCCTTTCTAAAGGTCTTGGTGCTCCAATTGGCTCGGTTTTGGTAGGGTCTAGTGAGTTTATCTCTCGTGCTCACAAATGGCGGAAGATGTTTGGTGGAGGTATGAGGCAAGCAGGACACATCGCAGCCGCAGGAATTTTCGCTCTGGACAACCATGTACAAAGGATGTCAGAAGATCATGATAGAGCGAGAAAAATTGCAGAGTTGATTAATTCACATGAGCATTTTTCAGTGGATATGGAGACTGTCGAGACAAACATGGTATATTTCTCAACTAGTATTCCAGCAAACGAAGTAGTCGAGAATTTCGCAAAACATGGTGTGAAAATGTTTGATTTAGATCCACGACGCTGTAGAATTGTTACTCACTTACACATAACGGACAAAGATGTTGAGGATTTTGCTGACATCATCAAGAAAATTTGAGTTGGAAATTAATTTTTCATTCAAATAATGTCATGAGATTTTACGAACATGAGTGACCATAAAGACGGCAGTTGTGAACTTTGTTTTCGCCCCTCTGAAGGTGATATTTGTCAACTTTGCTTCAGTATAATTAACAGCCAACAAAAAGTTGGTATAAACATGTTAATGCACCCAGATCAAATAAAAGAGGGACTGAAATTAATCCCGGAGAAATTCAAAAGTAACAAGAATTCTTGGAATTTTCTAGCAAAACAGGTAGCCGATACCGATGATGTAAATTGGGCAAGAAAATATGGAGATAACGACATCCAATCCGAATTTAATTCTAAGGAACTTGAAGATATTATTTCGCAACTCAAGAAAAAAGCAAAACTCTCGAGGGTTCAGTTGAGGAAGTTAGCAAATGGTTTCATACTTCCAGATGGAACAAGACTTTCGATTTTTGATGGCAAAATAGCACTTGATGGCAAAAGTCTAGTTGGTAAGATTCCGCTAATCACCGCTTTAGAACTGCTATCGAATAACATGGTGAGGCAAGAATGGGATATTAAGAAATTATTAGTCGGTCTATCGGCAATAACTTCCCAATCAAATTCCTCCATGTTGAGTCGACCATCTACTAATCCCCATTGCAAGAATATTTTCTCATTGATGGAATGGATCTTGGAGACCACTGAACATTGTGAACACAAATCCTTCTTCTTGAATCAAGCTTGGGCAAGAGATGTCAAGTCAGCCCTTGATGTTGCAAACGGAACAGAACTCTATACCACTCTTATGGCAAATCGCCCCACGGGTCTACTAGAAGCAATGGAGAGAAAACCATGGCTTTACAGATGGCTGGAGAATAACAACCATCAGCATCTAAATTACCCTGTTCCCAAAGATATGGTATACGAAAGACATGGTAGGTTGAGATTTCGAAAATTTGATGCAAATAATAAGCAATCATCGATAATCATACCTCCAGACCCACGGATTCTTGCATTCCTGATTTCTATGTATCTATCTCCAATTGATTGTAAGTCTAGCCAGCGGTTGTTAGTAGTGAGAGAGAATTGGAATTCTATGGGCGATAAACCCGAAATTCGCACTAATACAAAACGATCAATCGAATTTCTGAATAGTATTATTGAGGATTCTAATGATAGGGTTGAGATAATTGATGAAGGGATTTTAGTTCGTGGAATGGCTGGACATCACTACCTTGTAAATGTCGGAAAAGGCGCACATGGCGCTCCTTATTTGATTACAGGGTTGACTTTCCGTAATAGGAAAATGAAAACACATAGGCTTTGCATTTACAACGACCAGAGTTACACAAAAACTCCACTTGGAGACCATTTAGGGTCAGCAGTTTTGGCCTTGTTAAATGACGTAATCAGTGCTAAGAGCATAGATAATCTTGCGACATACATCATCTTCGAGCAACCGACACCTGGATTTTATATTAGTTCATCACAAGAGATGAAAATCAAAAATCCAACCTTGCATCATCATTTGGATAAACTAACTTTGAGGAAAAACGAGATTTCATGGCTCGGTGATGAGAAAAAATCATTGGATGAAGAGGACATAATACTATTTGAGTTAGATGAGGATGACAAATTAACAACAATCATGCCAAAGTCTCATTCTGAAAATGAAAGCAAAAGGGAAGAGTACAGAAGTTTACTCAGAGATGGAGTACTCAACTTACTTGCAAACAGGCTTCATGGCTCAGGCGATTACAGAGACTGGTTGGTTGATTTCCCAGCTTTCAATCGCCGTGCAAATAGAGAATTTAGGATGAACATGAGAAGAGCACATCTTAGGTTAAGAGATAGAGATTTTCTCAGAGATATCAACCCAAATAGGGAGAGAGATGAGGTTTGGGATGGCATAATCCACAGACATGAACGTCGGGCTCAGAATATCATTAGATTTGGAAGACATAAGCGAATAGATGAAGCTTGCTTCGTTGGTGATCCAAGGTATGGTCAAAGGCGATATTGTGACTTAGCTGTAAGATTTTGGAATTTATTGCTTGGTTTGCGCGAGACCTGTAGATTCCATATCACAGAGGTTCCAACAAGACGTGATGAAGAGGGGGAGCGTTGGAATGTTAATTTCAATGATTGTGGTTTCAAATTCACTATCAGGTCTGAGGAGGAGTTAGAGTTCTTCAGTGAGTTTGCAATTCAAGCTGGATGGCAATGTGGTGAGGGCGTCGTAGATCGTGTCTGGACTAAAGTTAGAGATGCTAACCCTAGTGCTAGAAATAGGCTAAGTGTCTTGCTCAACAGGTATCAAAGAAAGATCCCCTCAGCTCGAGTTGAACCGTGGTGGTGG
The DNA here is from genome assembly GCA_963968885.1 of uncultured Candidatus Poseidoniales archaeon. Lineage (GTDB taxonomy): Archaea > Thermoplasmatota > Poseidoniia > Poseidoniales > Poseidoniaceae > MGIIa-L4. The sequence continues at coordinate 35,804 of CAXAGT010000006.1, forward strand.
GAATTTACAGATCCTACAAATGCAAGGGATCTTTGGGGCGATATTCCTTGGGAAATGGAAGAAGATCTTCGAGATGAAGGTTACAAAGAGTGAACCTCATTTTTTAGAAAAGCGAGATGCAGCAATGATCGCTAACATGGTTGAAAGAATTGTTAAATTAGGTAGCAATCCTGAGCTTTCTTCACTATCATCGACCGGCTCTTCAGTGATTAGTATAGGATATTCTGCGTAAATCAAATGGACTTCTAAATCATCACCATCAAATGCCTCTGGGAGTTGTATAATTTCACTACCGTTCCTAAAGTTTTCAAATTCGAAAATATTTCTAACAATTTTGTTGTAATCTTCTAATCCGTTTGTCCCTTCTTCAAACTTGGCAGTGGTCTCAACTATCCAAATTTGTGCCCTGATTTCAGAATTAGGAAAGATATCTTCAGACATATCATTACTCCATGTAGCCATCCCAGAATTCATACCATTTGGCGTCCAACTAAACGTGCTTGTTCCTTCAACTGGAAGGGGAACTCTTGCCATGTCTGTGTAATCTTCTTCAAGATTTTCTCCATCAGCTACTGAACCAATTTTCATTTCAGTTCCATTGAAAACCGCAGTCGGAGGAGCTCTTCTGTCATATCGGCTTTCCCATCTTAGGTCAAGTTCATCAGTACCAAAGGGGTCTTGTGTTTCACCAATTGATCTATGGAACATATATGACTTGATGTTCTCTTGGTCTGCAATATTTTTTATTGCCACTTCTACATCAACACAATTGCTACACCAGGTAGCAGTATATTCTTCCACAATGACAGGCATCTCCGCAAGTTCTCCCGTTAGAGTTGTGGTATTGTTAGCAATGGATGATTGTCCTCCAAATAATGCGCCTGCATCCGTCTGCTCGGGTGGTAGAGCATTTGTTGAAGCCGTTGTAATCACAACAAGCATCAGTACTGAAATTATGGCTATTAGCCTGCGCATGATTCTGCCAGTAACTTCGTATTCTTGAATCAATCCTCTTTAAGACCAGAGCGCCTGTTTGCTTTGAATGCTTTTGCGTGAGCAAATTTTCCTCCTGAAATCAATTCCCTTATTCTCTTTAATGCCATTGAAAGACCAGGACCGGACTGAGAACACTCATTGGCAACTTTTGCTTGTAATCCTTCAGATAATCCTTCGTCTTGAAGGATTGAGAAACACATTATTGCAACCAACATTTTCACATCCAAGTTTGAGGTTGCTGCTAGAGATGAATCAGAACTTGGAACGACGTCTTCACCCTCGCCAAGCTCTCCAAGATTTTCATGGATCATCCTACAAATATCTTGAGCATATGCTTGGCTAAACTCTCCGGTAAGTAATTTTTCAAGATTTGCGATTGATGATTGAATCTCTTGGTCTCTAGAATACATTACTGCATTCATGTTAAATTCTGGAAATGCAGGGAATATACCAATTCCCTTTCCATTCAGAATTGCCTCGTCGTTCAGCCTCTTGAATGCAGAAATTCCTTTCCAGTATGCCATTATGTTCCCTCTTGCAACCGATACAGTTTTCTTTGTTAAACTCGCATTTTCAATTTTCTTATCTAATTCAGCTCCTGCCCCAGGTCTTTGTTGGAACAAAATGTCAACGCAAGCCAATCCCATTGCTGCAATGTTTCTTTGGTCTGCTCCCTTTTCTTTACCATGACAGAAAACATTTTTTGGAAGTTTCAACCTCTTCTTTAGTTGAGGGTATTCAGTTTTAATTCTGCTGATTTCATTTTTTTGTAATGGATAGCATGCCATCCTAATAATTGGCATTGCTTGAATAGCAGTATTTTTGCCAAATTCTTTCTTCACGTATTTGTATACATCTAAGGTGAATGGGTGTCTTTCTCTTGCTTTTCCGTTGAACTTCTGCTCATTCTTCAAAACTCTTCTTAAGTTTCTATTGACGCCTGAAAGGTCTTGCACCTTAATGAATTTGGATGTTCCCAACTTGTTGTTATTGTCAAGAGTGTCAATCTTGTTGAAGTGGGTTCCTGCGGAATCTCCATTTGCATACGCTCCATTTCCATTTACATCTAAAGCTACATTCTCCACAGCAACTAAGCCACAACCATCACAAATTCTCTCGCCCTTAGTTTCATCAATAGTGAACTTTGTTCCAAAGCATTCTTCACATTTCATGTCTTCTCTCTTACTCATCATACACACCTCTTATTTACTAGTCCTTCCTAAGGTGGCTATATCCAAGACACTGAGCACCTGGTTTCCCAAAACCACTCAGTGTAACGGAATTCTGCGCCACGCACTATTTAGGTAGGGCGTCGACCCTTATAAACCCATCGTTTACCATGTCATAGAAAAATAAAACAAGAACCTTTCTTGTTTGTTTATTTCACAAATTTTAATTTCTCTAAAAGTGCCAAAACCTCTGCAGTGTTTCGATTTTCTAACATTTACTGGGAAGGCTAATTTCACAAATCTTGAATTTTGTTCAATTGATGGTTACTTCATAATGCTAAACAGATGTAAAACTTAGGCGTAGAATTCTTCTTGATTACCGTTAAGAACCCTCGGCATTAGTTTACCAAGACTGGGGACGATATTGATGACATTGAACTTGCTTACCATGGAGGAATCGCTACACGGCGAGGTTCTTCCTTCATGGCTAATGCAATCTCTAACAGATAGATCAATGGACAACATATTGATTGTTTATCCTAATGAAATCTTGAGGAACGATGTATTGATGCAACTTGCAGACATCGGTATTATGGTTGATACAACTATGCATTCAACCTATTCAAGGCTAGTTGATTTGCTCCACTTGGATAGTGGAAAAGCAGCTAGATTGGACTCAGACGGTCCGGCATTTTCCTTAATCCATTCAGAATTAGTTGAGGCAGCACGTCAAGAAAAATTTCTACTTTTACACCCCAACAAAGAAAAAAAGTGGAGCAAGGTAAAAACGGAGAGAACTCTTAGATTGCTAGAGGAAATAAAGTCCCAAGGTCCTGTATCAAACTGGAAGGAAGGTCCAAATTTAGTTGAAGTGGACCGTGTGATAAGAGGCTGTGAAAAGAAACTTGGCAAAATTCATTCCATGAATGTGGAACCATCTGTAATTGATTATCTTGAAGAATCTCAAGAAAAGCCATTTTCCCTTTCTAGGCTGGAAGGAATACTAATTCTTAGCCACGAACCAGATTTTAACATTCAACAAAAAAATGTGTTTAATGGTATCAGGAGATTTACTCCTATCCATTTAATGTCAACTAGTGGTTCCTATGTAAACGGTTTTCATGGTGCTTGGATAGATGATGTTTACCCAGTAAGATCTGAAGATGAATTGCCTGAGTGGATTCCTGTCCACGCGGTAGAAGAAATTTCAACAGAATTTGATTGGAATAGCCGAGTTTTAAGCCCTTTATTGAAACTAGATGATGCGGGAATACAGTTTGATGCAACTATCGAGTTGCTGACTTCTTGGTCAAAGAGTTCTGAAAAGTCTACAATCACAATTATAGATCCAGGATTGGAATCTCGTAGAGATATATGGAGAACTAATTTAGACAAACTAGGGTTTTCATCATCTTTTAGTGGAGGAAGATTATCTTCATCTCCAGCGGTAAATGCCTTCCTATCACACTCTAAGATGACGGTAAGTAATGATGCTTGGTCCCTGGAAAACATAATTAAAATCGCAAAATCCACATCTATGCCCCTAAATTTCCATGCTCTAAGAAAACTCAAACATCCGACAAATGATGACATCAAAGTTAGGTTCCATTTGGATATCTTAGAGAATATTTCAAGAAATTTTCACATTAAAGGAGGAATTTCAGCCATAAACCAATGGTTTACCGCTCTCGAAATAGCAAGTCCTGAAGGTTTCATTGGAGATATCGAGAAGAATTCAATCAAAATAGAAGAAACACAATGGTGGCTTGCTAACATCGCTATGTTGTGGTGGCCACTTATTCCTGCACAAGAAAGGGAATATATTTCCGAGATTACAGGTAATTACTCACAGGTCCCTTTGCCACTAGTCGATAAAAGTAAAAGTTCCTTGGATTGGTTTTCAAAAATACTTGAGATGGTCGATTGGAAAATTATTCTATCCAAAGAAGCGGAACACGATAACTCTGTTTCGGGATTGCAGCATTTATCTAGAGAATTAAACCGTTCTTTATCCCTCCATGAAAAAGCAGGCTTGACTCCAGATTTGTCGACCGAGGGATTCTCGGAATTTTTACATTCGATTGCAGAGCATAGTAAATCTCCTAATGGCAGGGTTGTTGACACAGATGTTTTGTTGCTTACACCTAGGGAAGCCATCGGTATGAAAGGCAAAATAGCAATTTTTTCTTTCATGGATGTCGAATCATGGACAATGAAATTGCCGTCTATAGCCTGGCTTGACAATGAATCAAGATCTAAATTAGGTCTGCCTTTAGGCGATCACCCATTAAGGCAAGCTAGATATTATCTTGCAAACTTGACCTCATCTTTTGATGAAATAATTGTAATGGATACATCTGAAGATGAAGGTATTGGGCCCTGCGCACCATTGGTCGAATGGATAAATAATATGGAAAGCACAGGAATAATTCCTAGTTTCATATCTGCTGATGACTTAGAAGAGCCTCATTCTCCGTGGTTTTTATCAACCGAGGGCGATTTCAGGTACTCTCCTTCGGGATACTATTACGACGCGATTGGAGAATACACAAAACAAGCAGGCGTAAAGCCAAGAAATCACAGGCAAAGGCTTGGTTTAGCCTTGAAGAACGGAAGGGACGAATCATGGATAGAATCAGAGAAATCAGTTATCGTAAGAGGGCAAAAGAAGTTACTCTGGCTTGAGAGAATAAAAAGACACCCTGAACAGGCAAGTGGAGGGGATGTTCTTGCATGGAGTGAAATAAAGAAATTTGCCACAACAGGCAAATTAGCAATAATTCCTGATGGAAAGAAGGTAAATGAAGACCTTACAGTAATATCGGATGATTGGCCAAATCTGGGGGGTAAATCAGGAAAAAGCTCATCGATGGCAGTAGATCCTAGACCAATAGGTAATTTCACTGATAAAAAGGGCATTTTTGAGATAATATCTGCTCCCACAACTGGCGAGATAAGCGATAGAAAGTGGTCTGCTAGCAGATTAGAATCTTGGATGAAATGTCCCAGAAGTGCATGGTTAGAGAAACATTTGAGGGCATCAGCAGATGAAGACCACATGGAAGATATAGATTTCAGAACTCGCGGTGATATCATTCACAAGTTATATGAGGCCCTTTTCCAAAAGTTAGGAGTTAAACAAGGCATTTTGTCTGAAAGTCCTAAGAGATTGCATGACACAGAGTTTAATTCTCCAGAGGCTGTTTGGGAATTAATGCTGGATAATCTAGAGTTAATTGCGCCTTGGTTAACAAGAAAAGGGGCTGTTACTCATCACAGGTGCATTGAGTTGTGCGGAATCACTCCAAATGAGTTAGAGGATTATTGGTCTGAAGGAACAGTTCCGAAAATGGGAGGAAAAATTGGCAGAATGGTGGATGCAGAATTCTTGCTTACTAATTGTGCTCCACTTGCAACAGAATGGAACCTTGGAGTCGAAGAAGGAACCAAAATCGCAGCAAAAAATGACCTTGGAAAAGTTGAATCGATCAAGATCAGCGGTTATATTGACAGAATAGATGAGATAATTCTTACAGCTGATGTAAGGGATTTAGTGCCAGAAAAATATCGTGAAAAGAGATTTGTCGTAATAAGAGACATAAAAAGTGTTCAAGGTCCAAAACCTGAAGAAGAAAGAAAAAAGCATGAGATTTGTGTTTTGTCAGATTTACAGTTAGCAATTTACACAGCGGCTTTTGAAAGTCAAAATCCTGAATTTAAGGTAATAGCGGCAGGAATAAGCCAAATTGGAGATTCGGTGAAACACTATCTGGAATTTGATAGTGAATTTGAATCAATTCATGAATTCATAGAGATAGGCGAAACTACAGATTTCACTAAGAATATTTTCAGGTATCCAGATTCTAAATCAGGACCGATTGTAGAACATTTTTCAGCATGGAAAGAATCTAGATTAACAACTGCATTGAGGGCAAGAAATACTGCTGTTAGTGGCAGAGTTCACCCCACACCCGGAAGTGCTTGCTTGTATTGTTCAGTAAAGGACATGTGTGGTTTATCGGAAATGGGGGAGATGTAATGAAATTCAACAGATCTCAAATTCTAGGACTAGATATTGACAGGCATATCGTACTTGATGCTGGCGCTGGTACAGGAAAAACTACGGTGATGGCAGAGAGATATGTTCAGCACCTTCTATCTTCCATACAAAGATCGACATTAGTACTTCCAAATGCAACAATGGATACTAATTCCTTATCCAAAAATCTGGTTTTACCAAAAAGTCAAAGATCCAAGTTAGAAGCCTGGAATGGCTTATTGCCAACAGAAACAGTAGCGATTACGTTCACTAGAAAATCAGCCGGAGAGTTGAAGCATAGAATAAGGAAAAAACTCACTAATCTCAAGGCAGATCCTGATTTAGTTGTCGAGGATAGCGACGTTTATGATTTCAGATTAAATTCTGATCCATCTGTTATTGATATGCTAATTTCACAATTGGATGACGCTCCAGTTTCGACTATTGACGCTTTCTTTTCCAGATTGGTCTCAATCCACATGGACTTGTTAACAGATAAACCAACTAAAGATCAGATAAGTGATGAGAGGAGCCAGATTCTCAAAGAACACAGCATCTATTCGGCATGGAGAGCAAGAAATTTGCAGGACGCAAGGAAAATGGGCATCTTAAACGGTGAACTGTTTATTGAATCAAGAGATAGGCTTACTGTGGCTCTTAACGGACAATTGAATGCTGAAAAAGTATTGATTGGGTTGATGAAAAGTTCTCTTTTTGTCGAGGAAGCTAAGAAATCACTAACCTCTAGAGCGCAAGCTGCAGGTTTAGATTGGCTGACGGGAGAAAATCTTCCTAGAGAGGTACTTGTAGAAATGTTCACAAAACCGATTTCGGGGCTAGTTGGGCCAATTATCAATCAACTCCTTCCTCTTTTACGAGGATATCTTGATGCATACCTTGAACAATACAAGTACTTCATTGAACCAACAATCGGTGAACATCATAACTACAGCCGGTTTAACCAGTTTGTATCATTTTACAATAATGTCCCCGATTCTGAATTTGCTCAAATTCAATGGCTCTTTGCAGTTCTAAGAACTGGTTTAAGCGACACTGCTGTAAAGAATGGCGAAGTAGAAAAATTCCTTACAACTTTTGGACATGACTCATTAAACAAAAAGTGGCATTCAGGCGTTTTGAACCAGGGCGACGCCTCAAAAAGTATGCCACATGGCACCAAATCTAATGCAAAAAAGACCACTGCTAAAGCGAAAACAGAGCGCTTAGAAATGTTAAAATTAATCAACACTAGGGAATGTAAGTTAATATTCAGAATTGGACAAGCGGCATTGAATTTCATACCATTAATCGAATTCGACCACATGCCTGAAGATTTTGAAGATAGAGTCGGAGTGGTAAATAATCCTCCTCAAAGGGAGCCACCTCAAACAAAAAACAATCGTCTTGAAACAGATTTGCAAATACAAGTGATTACTGATCTATTCACTGTTTTCAGGGGTTGCCAAGATGTATTTTCTGATTTGAAACAAATGGAGGGGGTCCACGATTTTGATGACACAATGCGATATGCTGAGGACTTGTTACTGGCTAAGTGCCCATCTAGCGTAAGAGATGAATGGCCTGAATCTGTTGTGAATGCATTGGATGAATTACCAGAGTATTCTTGGTCTGACTCCCACATAGCAAAAGCGATGCAGATAGCAAAAAAATATCCCAGTGTGTACGAAGATTTAGTTAATAGATTCCACATCTTACAGAAATTAAGAAGGCAGTATAGGGCATTTATCATCGATGAATTCCAGGATACAAATCCTGCTCAATTTAGACTTTTGACAAGACTTTGGGGAAAGCGAGAGAGGGCTGGCGATGAAGGAGAATCTGTGCTAGGTTATTGGGACCCAACTATCTGTGTGGTAGGGGATATGAAGCAATCAATCTACAGGTTTAGGCAGGCAGAAGTTACTGTTATGAAAAAGGCAACAGAATACATCAAGCAAGCAAATAACCTGGAATTAACTGAAAAGCGAATGGATGGAGTGTTGAAAGAAGGACATGCAAGGGATCCTAGATTTCAGAAAGAAGGAAGTTTTACCAGAGCCACTAAGTTACACGATTTTAGAATACATGGACCCGAAGAAGAATACAATTCAGTGGGTCTGAAAGATGGAGATAGTTACCTCCCAGTGGATGATAAAATTAGGGAGCAGAGGGCGTTTGGACATATCGACTTAACCAGCAATTTTAGGACCAGACATGATTTAATGAATACATTCAATCATCTATTTTCTGATGTTTTCAATCCTAGGCACCACAAATTTCCTGGGGACTGGCATGCTACAGCTCAAGAACTGAACCCTTCTTCAAACGACACTGGTAATGGTGTTTTTGAGTGGATTATGCCAATCTCAAATCCACAAGGTGAGGAAAAGTCATTGGATGATCAAATTGATGTTTTTTCAAGTTCTACCTCAAATCCCAAGGATTTGGAGGCTGAAATGATTGCGCTTAGAATTAAATCATTGTTGAACAAGTCAAACAAAAAGGTGTGGTCTAAAGAGACAAAATCAATGGTTGATATCGGTCCTGACGATGAGGAAATTACCCCGGATGACATTATGATTTTATTGCATTCCAGGGGGAGGGCGCCTAGCATCATTAATGCTTTACAGAAATATAAGATTCCAACCCAAGTAGATCAGCATGGCTTACTCCTTGACCAAGAGGTGGTTAAGCCACTAATTTCTGTTCTAGAATTACTTGCAAATCCGAATTCAAAGCATGCGCAGGCAAGTATTGCACTCTCACCAATTTTGAATTGTAATGAGAAACAAGTACATTCAACAATGAGTTCCAAATTTTGGGCAGATGGTTGGAATTCGATGTTAAAATTCTGCAAGACTGAACGAAATAAGCAATTAATCCATGAATTAGGTGCTTATACTGCAATGGGCGCAAATTTCGAAGTTTTCGAATCAGTTCTAGATAACTCTGACTTGTTATTCGTTTACCATGAACCTCATCACAGGCAGCATGCTGAAGCATTTTTGTCGTTAATTAAGATGATTGGAAATGAGTGCGGGGATGAGGTTGCCGTCATTTATTCGAGGATTAGGGAGTTACTAAGACTAGAGGGAGCAGGTCCAAAAGCCTCTTCTTCCAATATTAGCGGTGCTGTTAAACTAATGACAATACACAAATCTAAGGGATTAGAATCTAAGGTAGTAATCGTATCTGGAATTTTTTCTGCTGGAGCCCAGGATGCGAGCATGACAGGTGGTTCTGCGGTTTTAGTAACCCCTCAACTGATTAGTTGTAGAGTAAACCCATGGAGAAGCAAGAAGACTCCAGGGCATGGTTTGTATGAATTGACCTCGGCAATGGAAAAAGCACAAAAAAGAGCCGAAAGAAGAAGGGAGTTTTACGTAGCCTTGACTAGAGTCAAGAGTCATTTGATTGTTTGTGGAGTAAAATCAAATAAATCCAAGGACGATGGATACAGCAAGTATGATTTGAAAGCATCTCACGACTCTATGGCTCACTTTTTGACGGAAGGATTGAGGGGTTCAGCATGGAGATCTGATGTGCAAGACTCTTGCTGGTCATTTGCTAGCGATTTGAAATCAAATGAATTAGCCAATGCTGATAAGTCTTGGAGTGCAAAGGAATTAGACCCCTATTCGGTTTACCTTGATTCTGGATTACCTGATGGTTGTATTAACTCGATAGCGATATACCACTCGCCTGATTGCTTTGAAAAAGAAGAATCAGAAAGCCTAACTCAAAGTATAGAAAAGATGCACAATAACTTCGACAAATTAAAGAAGAATAAATCAAATGTTGATATTGGCTTCAAAGAGGTGACACATAAGTTTAGAGTGACTGCTCATGGACTCGATACCTCTTACAAATGTAAACGCAGACATTGGTTGACCAGGGTAAGAGGTTGGGACCCGGAGAAATTTGATCCTCCAAGACTTAGTACCAGCCCAGCAACTGCAATAGAGAGTTTACCGTCACCAACTAAATTCGGATTAATTGCTCATAGACTGGTAGAAATAGGGCTTGCAAACCCTGCAAAGCAAGTTTCTAAATGTAATCTCGAAGAATCATGGCTAATCAAAAACGAGAATGGTTTGCAAAATTCAGAAATTGCAGACAGGGTGATGATAGAACTTGGGCTTGGAGATTTAGAGGTCGATGGAACAAGTTACGAGTTGACAAAGTCTAGGCTCCTTGAGATCGGAGAATTAATTTCGAGAGGCCCTCTTGGAAAACTCAGCAATGGCGGAGAGTTTGGAGGTTATACAGTAGAGGGTCTGAGGACAGAATTACCTTTCTTCCATTCAGAAAAAATAATGCTTGATGGGTTATCAAGATATTATGACCTTAATCAGAAATTCAAGGTCTCTGAGGTCAAGAATATCTTTGCTTATTTTGATGGAAGAATAGATCTGGTTTTGGCACTCAGTGACAATTCAAATGACGGCTACTTACAAGTCGTTGATTTGAAAACCAAAGATTGTCTGAAGAATTTCAACTCAGATGAACCTCACAAAGGGGCTCCGCTTCAAAAGTTCAAAGATTTATACTCGCTTTATGCAGAAACCCCCGCCGAGAAAGCATTGATGGATGATTACAGATTACAATTAGCATTATACTCGGTAATACTCGAAGGCTCTGAAATGTCAAAACCTGAAGATGAAAGAAGAGTAGTTCTGCCACCCGCAATATCAGTAGGAGCATCTGGAAAGATGATTCGCCTGACCGATGCTGACTATGAGAAAGCTAAATCAGATCTTTATTCTCTATTGGAATACATGGCAGCTTTGTCTGCAACTCCAAGATTAATCGAAGAGCCAGAAAGAATAACAGATTTCGAGATTTGTAAGAAGTGTCCATTTTTCTCTGGAAAAATAAAACTGTGTGGGCCAAAATCAGTCAGCCTTTTTTCCGCCGATTACTAGAGTGCCAACAAATCCTTCTTTTGTTCCTGCTCTCCACGAACTTAAATCCTCGAAACCAGCATCAGCGAATGCTCTCAACCATTCTTGTTCACTCAATGTAGTCATATGAACTCCTACATGTTCCGGCCAATCCAAAGAATCTTCATTCTCAGCATAGTGATCCACTCCCATAACGATATAGCCTCCATTATTCATCCAAGAATCATGAACTTTCTTAACAAAATCAACAGGATTTTCAAGATAGTAAAAGCACTCCATTGAATGAACTAGGTCGTATTTTTCCTCCGGCGTCCAGTCTGGCAACATTCCATGGAAATATTCACCTAACCCCTCCGGGTCGATTTTGTTTGCTTTCTCTATCATTTCAATAGCCCCGTCTACGCCTGCGGCTCTGGTACAGTTGTTTATTTGAGAAATCTCACGGACAACCCAACCATTTCCACAACCAATATCGATAGCGGTAAACTGCTCTTTTGATGGAATGATTTTTGCCATAGCAAAAGCAAGCATTTCTGCCACTGAAGACGCATGTCCACGTTCCATGCCCTCATCTTTACCTTTTAGCGCCCATTCTCCAAACACTTCTACTGCAGGCTTCATGCACCAGCCGATGAGGTTTATAGAAAAAAGGCATCGAAAGCAAAATTATCCGAATTCACCTAGGAGCACACATGGCTAAATCCATAGAAGACGTGTTATATCCAAAAATAGAGCCCTATGCAACTGGAATGCTTTCCGTTTCAGATCTTCACACGATAGCTTGGGAATGTAGCGGAAATCCTGACGGCATTCCAGTTATCGTAATCCATGGAGGACCGGGTGGGGGGAGTCAACCATCTTACCGCAGATATTTTGACCCCAAAAAATGGAATATCATACAATTTGACCAAAGAGGATGTGGAAAATCGACTCCATATGCTGAATTAAAAGAGAATTCAACGATGAATCTAGTGTCGGATATCGAGGCATTAAGAGAAAATTTTGGAATTGAAACCTGGCATGTTTTCGGAGGCTCTTGGGGATCAACCTTGTCGCTAATTTACGGCATAACTCATCCAAGCAGAGTACGCTCATTCATCTTGAGAGGGATCTTTATGTGTAGAAAATCAGAACTCCACTGGTTCTATCAAGATGGAGCAAGCCACATTTTCCCAGATGCTTTTGATCCATATCTCAATCACATTCCTCTCGAAGAGCAATCCAATCTTATCAAGGCATATTATTCAAGATTAACAAGCGAGGATATCAGTATTCGTAGAGCGGCTGCAAAGGAATGGACACGATGGGAAATGGCTACTAGTCGACTTTTCCCTGACCCCGAATACTTAGAAAAGGCAGAAGATTTAGACTTTGCAGTAGCTTTTGCAAGAATAGAATGTCATTATTTCATCAACTCAATCTTTGTAGATGAAGCATTTATTTTGAACAATTGTGACTCGATATCGGATATTCCTTGTGTCATTGTGCACGGGCGATATGACATGGTTTGTCCAGTAAAAAGTGCGTGGGAATTGCATAAGAAATTGCCCCATTCAGATTTACAAATTATTCCAGACGCAGGGCACTCAATGGGCGAAGTTACAATTGCTGAGGCTCTTGTAAAATCATCAGATTCGTTGGATTATTGAGGAAGCCAAAAATCTGCCGATAAGGTCGAGAAAAGATGACATTCAACTCCAAAATTACGAATATAACCAAATCGATGATATATCATCGACATATGACATAAACCAGCGTGTGCTTGATAGGTAGGAGTTAAGTCGCGACAATTGGGCAAAAGCCGAGGTGATAGAATGACCGAAGAAGGAACAATCACACCAGAAGTCAAAATCAAAGAATTAGAAGAGGCTCTAGAAACGCAAACTGAGCGTCTAACTAAACTGTATGCAGCATATGAAACTCAGGACAAAGAGCTAATTGATTTGCGTGCAGAAGTCGAAGTTTTAGAGAAGGAAATCATCGAGAGAGAAATAGAGAAAGAATCCCTTGATTCTATCCTCAGCGAGAAGGAGAATAAAATCCGTGAACTTGAGATGAAGGCAACTAAAGCAAGTAAGCAAGTTAGCCACCTGCAGCCTGAACTTGACAAGATGGAAGAGAAATATTCCAGAGAAAAAGATAGGCTTGGAAAGGTATTCTCAATCGCAGAAGAATTGGACAATGACCTGAAATTAGCTCTTGTCGAGATGCGCGCACGTGACGAGTGGTATGTTGACCACATGTCGTTATTCGAAGACCTAAACAAAGCTATCAAAGTAAGATACGACTTGATTGAATCTAGAGTTGAAGCAGAGAGACAAAGCCAACACATGGGAGAAGTATTCTCAGACAGAATGGATGAATTAGTTGAGGCAAGGGCTACAGA
>CAXAGT010000007.1:0-46328 GCA_963968885.1 uncultured Candidatus Poseidoniales archaeon
ACGTCAATAGATGCCCAGCCAGTTATTTTCGTTCTGTCTACCATTTCTTCTTGGATAGTTCTTATCCTCTTGATATTATTGATATAACGATTTGAAGACCTATGCGAAAATAGTTCTCTTTCTTTCAACATCTCTTCATGCTTATTCTGATCTGAAACATGAAGAACTACTCCCAAGGCAATTCCTCCTGATTTCCTCCATTCTCTGAGTAATATATTGTCAGGGCGAATGTGGACTCCCTCAATCAACAAGTCAATTCCTTCTCTCCTTGCTCTGTCGATTGTAGCAAAAATTCCTGCCTCTACTGCATTGCAAGTATCTGCCCAATCGATGATGGGATCGCCAGTTTCACCCTTCGAGAAAGATGAGCGATGAAGTGCTGGATTCAGAGGTTCCTCATCACAAGCTCTCATTATTTCACGAATAGCATCAGTCGAAATTATTCTCGAAAATTTCATCTCAGCAGCAATCTGAGTCGAAGTTGTAGATTTACCGACTCCAGTCGCTCCTGCTATTATGAGCAATCTTGGCGGTCTAGTTTGAACAACGGATTTTGTTGTCTCTGAAAGCCCTATTCTGTTGCTCATATTATCCTCTAGTTGAGTTTCATTCAAGACTCTTCTCGCAAATTTTCCTCTTCAATTGTTATTTGACTGGTTAAGTCAGAAAATTCACCAAGAGTTTTTGATTCTCCATCGCTAATTTTGACATCGAGTAATTTTCTATGAGAAGGCTCGATTCTGCTTCTCCAGGACGAGGATGCATCGTTGTATGCTTTTGCAGCCATGCTCAATCCTTTACCGACTTTGTCAATGTGTTCTTTCCAAGTAGCTATTCTTTGGTAAAATTCCTTGGAAATTTGAGCCATTTGTTTTGCATCAGCATTGATTTGTACTTGCCTCCAAGCGATTTCAACAGTCCTTAGCATGGCAAGAAGAGTTGTTGGAGTAGCAATAAATACCCTCTTAATCACTCCTTTTTCTATTAACTCAGCATCGTACTCAAACGCAGCGCTGAGAACAGCATCATTTGGTACAAACATTATGACGAAGTCGATTTCTCCCTCTATGTTCTCTGCATATGCTTTACTAGCTAATTCGTTAATTCTTCCAGCGATTGCCTTTGAGTGTTTTTTGAGTAAATCTCTCTTAGTTGCCTCGTCTGTAGCATTTAGAGCCTCATCAAAAAAGTGTTTTGCGCTGGCTTTAGAATCGATGGGGATTACTCCTTTGCCTGGTAGTTTTATGACAAAATCAGGTCTTTTCCCGTCTTCTGTATTCTCTTGTTCAGTATACATAATTCCCTTTGTTAGGTTTGCCATCTCTAATATCTTGCGAAGGGTGATTTCACCCCAATCTCCTCTAGCAGATGATGAGCCAGTAAGTGCAGTGCTGAGTCGAGTAGCATTGTCACCTAGCGCCTGAGTTTGCCTTGACAAATCTTCCATTTGTGCTTTCAATACTTCTTGCAGGCTTTGTTGATCTTTGCTCATGTCCTCATTCTTCTTTGCTATCTTGGCAAGTTCAGTCTTCATCGGTTCTACTAATTTCTCAAACTCAGATTTTTGCTTTTGTAGTTCTGCAGCACCTTCTTTTTGCCTATTTTCAAGATTCTCTTGAGCAAGACGAATAAAATCTTCACGTGATTCCCTGCTAATTTTTGTCGACAAATTGGAGATGCGTTCCTCCAATGCTTCATCGTTGTTAGCTTGGTTCTGTTTTAGATCGTCCAAAGCAGATTTATGAGATTCTTTCAACTCAAGGATTGTTTTTTCATAACCATCCTTCAACAAATTTCTGTCTGACTCATTTTGATTTCTAAGGGCTTCAATCTCTCCCTGAAGCCTTCCAAATGAACTGCCATCTCCTTGTCCTGAGAATTTTTGTTGCGCGATAAGGTAGCCAATAACTAAACCCAACACGCCAGTAAGAGCACCAATCAACCATGCCTCAGTAGTCGCCATATTGCCTAAGTTACTTCAACGGTTTATGAACAATCGGTCAATTGTCATATGTCCATACCAGAGGCAGCAATCAGCAAACCATGGAAAGGTGGGCTTGGTTTCCCCGGTCTTGATTTGAATTCAGGATGGTATTGTACTGCTACAAAATACGGGTGTCCTTCTAATTCCAATATTTCACACCTCTGACCAGTTTCATCTTTGCCAACAAACATACATCCGGCTTTTTCCAAATCATTGATCAAGTCAGGATTTACTTCATACCTGTGTCTATGCCTCTCATCTACAGAATTTTTACCTGAGTAGAGTCTCTTCATTTTACAATCATCTACTTGGAACAGAGTCGGTCTCGAACCCAGTCTCATGGTTCCTCCAAGATGTGTCTTTGAGATTTCTGGCATGAAAACAACTGCAGGGTGTTCCGTATTTTCATCAAATTCAGTTGAATTTGCGCCACTCAAGCCTAACACATTTCTTGCAAATTCGATTGTAGCAACCTGCAGACCTAAGCATATCCCAAGGTACGGTTTCTTGTTCTCCCTTGCATATTTTGCGGCTGCAATTTTGCCTTCAACACCTCTATCCCCGAATCCGCCTGGTACCAAAATTCCATCCGCATTTGACATCTTGTGCCAAGACAAGTTGAATGCTTCTGTGGACTCGGCTTCACTTTGGATAAGGTTTGTAGCTTCAATCCAGTCGATGACTAACTTCTTGTTAACTGCCATTGCTGCATGTTGTAATGATTTACTGACAGAAAGATAAGAGTCAGACAGACCAGTGTATTTTCCTACCATTGCAATTCGGACTTCAGCATCCATCTTGTCTAAGTCGTAAGCCATTTTTTCCCATTGTTTGAAGGATTTAGAATCTGAACATTTGATTCCTAATGTCTTGCACATGCCTTGTTTTTCAAGCATTAAAGGTACATGGTAAATGTTTGGAACGTCATGTGTAGAATACACATTTCCTACCGGCACATGACAGAATTGGCTCAACTTATTCTTTGTCTCCTTTGTTAGTGGGTACTCAGACCTGCAAACTAAAACGTCAGGTGTGATTCCTAATCCCATCATTTCCTTTACAGTGTGTTGTGTTGGTTTTGTCTTTTGTTCTCCAACAGGTCCCATGACCGGGACCAATGATACATGGACGAATGTGATATTTTCTCTTCCCACTCTGAACTGGAACTGTCTCAAGGCTTCGATATAAGGTGCGGATTCGATGTCTCCTACAGTCCCTCCTAATTCGATTATGCAAGCATCTGCAGGGGTTTCGCCTTCTGGTGAATAATGAGCAACTTCTTCTATCCAATCTTGGACAGCATCGGTTACGTGAGGAATGACTTGAACAGTTTTCCCTAGATAGTCTCCTCTTCTCTCTGCTTCTATGACTTTCGAGTAAATTTTTCCTGTAGTGATATTGTTGTCTTTGGTGAGGCTGATGTCTAAAAATCTCTCATAATTTCCTAAATCTAAGTCTACTTCCCCACCATCATCGAGAACGAAAACTTCACCATGCTCAAATGGACTCATTGTTCCGGCATCAGAATTTAGGTACGGATCAATCTTAATCGAGGTGACTTTCAATCCCGAGGATTGCAACAGGACTCCAATACTAGACGCAGTAACGCCTTTTCCTAATCCGCTTAGGACTCCACCCGAGACTACGACGTATTTCATGTCCCCTCAACGGAGTTAATCGGTGTGGCACATACTCTATTAACTTGGCTTAGCAAATTTAATTGTTAATTAATTCCTAAAGTCAGATAAATATCATTACAAAAGCAATAAGCGATGCTAAACCTGGAATAATCACGGTCTCAACAGTGGAGCGAGAATTACACAATATTGCTAATTCAGTACCTCTATGACACATAGGTCTTGCAGGCGTGTCGCTTTCTCCTCTCATTACTAGGTTTGAATTTGCTAAGCTACCATCTAATCCTTCTGCTAGAACTTCTTGTCTAGTTCTTGGATGTGCTTTCCCGTAAACATATACGGGATCTCCAGCCCTGAGTGCATACACAGTAAATCTTCTAGGTCTGTTTGCTTTAGAGACATTCCTCAAAGACATTTTTTTGCCGATTTCCCATCTTGAAAGGAAATCCCCGAGTTCAACTTTAAATGAATTTCCTTCAACCAATATTCCGCCAGTTCCGTCATGAACAATGAAGTTACCTCCACCCGATTGCTTTGCTTCAGACCACCACTTCGTAGTTGATTTGTCTCCAGTTTTTCTTGTTTCCCAAATCTCTCTTTCCCAAGTGAATGCAACAACTCCATCAAACAATTTTGGATCTCCAAATCCACCTCCAACCAATATTTCCCCGGTTCCTTCCCTAGCAGGTCTTACTTGCCCAACCACCTCAGCCATTCCAGCAGCAACACTTCTTACTAGAGAAGTGGGTGTATCCAAAGCAGCACGTATTTTTCTAGACTTTACAAGGGATGAGATAAGCCAAATTATGGATATCAGGAAAATAATTGGTTGGTATATTTGATTTGCAAAACCATCAAATTCCCTTTGGATAAAATTTCCAATCCACAGAGAAGTTATGCAAACATATAGGGCTCCGAAGACAGAATACATTGTGAACACTGCTGCTCTAGGTGTCCCGATTTTAGCAGGATGCTCAGGTATGATTTCCCCATTCAAATCCTGAGCATAAGGGTTGGTTAAATCCCAATTTTCTGGCGCAGATGGGTCTAAAACCCAATCAAAGTTATCTCCGTCCCAGGCGTGAGTCTGAGCAAATCTAACTCCATTTTGGTCAGCATGTATCCTTGGTTGAGGCATATGTTCCTCACGCATCTTCTTGAGTTTTCCTTGTAGAGGAGGTTTGAAACAAAGAACACATATGAATGAAGCTATTGATATCAGAATTGCAAAGAAGATTGAAACAGTCTCGGACATGGTTTTTCTTGCAGGTCGTTGATCTGACTCTCCCATGCCTTCCATTGTGATAAGTGGTTCTCCTAAACTACTGAATTCGACCATGAAGTATGCACTGATTTTCTCAACATCTCCACCGTTTCCATAAGTAAAATAAGAACAAACTCTGTTTGATCTTGTTGCGGGTTCTTGGATTGTCATGTCAAAGTCTTTGCCAAGATAAGTCGCGTTATATCTTCCAGGATTGAACGTCTGGACAAGGGTTTCACTATCCTCATCAGTTTTCTCACAATAAGCATAACCAACATCTTGGTCATTCAAAGTAATCGAATCTGCAACTACCCATACAACCTGTTGTGAATTTGGATCATTTGGTACTAAATTGACAGCCATATCCTCTGTGACATCAAGCGGGTGTATGTCTGAGTAAGCATCACTCACGCGAGGCATTTTCTCAAATGCATTATCAACCACACTCATGATAATTGTACAAAAGAGCATCAAGAGTACACAAAGAGCAATTGGAACTTTTCGCCAAAATCCATCAGGTAAACCAATTACAAATGTCCCTTGGTCTAGTTCACCCATGATTTAGACCACTAAGCCATAGAATAAAAAAATGAGGTTCAGTCAAAATTTAAAACAACCTTGCCACAATTTCCAGATTTAGTTAGTTCCATTCCTTTTTGAAATTCTTTCCAATTTAACTGGTGAGTGACTACCCTCTCTATGTCAAGTTTACCTGATGCGAGTAAATCGTGCATTGTTTCCCAAGTGGACCACATCTTCCTTCCATTTATTCCTTTCAAATGTAAATATCTGAACACTATATCGTTCATCGGGACTTGAGGCATGTTTTGCCCGTAAACCGAAAGAACATTCACATAACCGCCCATTCTTGTCGATTTTATAGCATTTGAAAGGGCATTAGGTGAGCCTGAGAATTCGCATGAATTATCAACGCCTTGCCCATTTGTTGCTTCGAAAATTTGCTTGATAACATCATCATTTTTGCCAAGTACTAAGTCGGCTCCTAATTCCTTAGCCATCTCCATCCTTAGTTGATTATCCCAGTCTATTGCAATCACAAACTTAGCGCCCATTGCTTTAGCAGCATTCACGGCGAATAAACCGATAGGTCCAAGTCCGTGAATTGCGACAGTAGAACCTTTGATTGGACCTCCAGTTAGCGTGTGGATTGCGTTACCCAATGGGTCTTGAATTGAAGCATGAGTTGGGTTGATGCCATCTGGTACTTTTCTTGCATTCACTGCTGGGCAGACAAAGTATGGAGCGAACGCGCCATTTGAGTGAACTCCGAAAATCTCACCATTTTCACAAATATGCGCGTTGCCCTCATCACATCTTGGACATTCCCAGCATGCAAAGTGACATTCAATCGCTACCAAATCGCCAATTTTGTGGTCATTAACACCATCTCCAAGCTCGACTATTTGACCACAGGTTTCGTGACCTGTAATCGTTCCAAGTGGCACATTGTTTCTACTCCACTCATCCCATAACCAAATATGCAGATCCGTTCCGCAGATTGAGGTCGAATTTGTCTTGATTAAGACTTCTCCAGGACCGGGGGTAGGTATCTTGTGTTCAACTAACTCCATTCCATTTTGCTCGTCCTTGGTTTTGGTCCAAGCAAGCATGGTTCCTGAGTGAGATGACATGTCCTTCCTCCGTAGTGAAGGTTAACGGCAAACGCTTATTCATTGTTGGCGTTGATAATTTTCAGATTAGGCACTGACCCATTTGTATCTTCTAGCACCTTCATCTACGCCTTCATCTCCAATTTCCTGTAAGATAAATTCACCTTGTGGCTCGATTACACTCTCTTTTTGAGTTCCTTTGTGTAGGGATTCATACACCTTAGCATCAATAGCAACTCTGCCAGCTAACCTTTCAAAGAGCATCCAACGGCTTGCAACTTCTCTCCATTTTGGGCTTACCTTGCCTTCGAATACCTTTGCTTTTGCACCAGAACCATATCCACAAAGCCCTATGGTTTGATTGTCTAGATTTGAGTTGTCCTCTAGATCACTTTCGAAGGTGGACATTAGTGCCAGGAAAATAGAACCTGTGTACTGATTCCCGATTAAGCTAGATGCACGTTGCCCTTTTTCGATCTTTGCCTTGTGGAATTCAATGTACTCTGACGTTTTTGAAATTGCTCTTCGGTAAGAATCCATTTCAGTTTGCCATGTCTCCATACTCTCTTCTGTTTCGACTTCTGGTTTAGCAGGCATTTCACCTATTTGCTCAATCACTGCAGACCACATATCGGTATCTTTTCTATCGTGGTGGAATACTGCTGGAAACATTCTCTTTGCTTGGTATGCATAAGGTAAATGCATAATTATTCTAGACCATTGTTGAGTAAATTTATCATCTCCATCAGCATATCTTTCTCTCTTTTCTGCCTTTTTAACGAAGTTATGGAAAGCTTGCCTCACAGCAATTTGATAACACCTGTTTGAGAATTGTCCATCGAATACTGGCTCATCGCGGTAAATCTTTACCGACTCTTCGCCGTGTGAGAAAATTCCTAATTTTCGAACTGTGGATTGAGGAAGATGTTTGACCATTCTTTCAACTATTCCTTCTTTCAAGTTAGCTCCTGTTTCGCGTGCTAGATCTACAACATGTGTGATTACGGACCTGATGCTGACACTACGTCTTGGTTTGAAGAAATCATGAGCTGGTGTAGTTGAAACTCCCCAGCAATCCCTTATTTCTATTAATCTAGGGTTTCTTGTACAAAGAATAGCACCTCCACCCGCACCTTGAGTATATTCTCCAGATGAGTTTAGGTCATATTTTGCGTTGTCTGCAAAAACCACAATTCCAACCCTATTGTCATCATCAGTACCATGGGCAACCCAGTCCAAAGTTGTGTTCAAAGCATCTACAGCTCCTATGCAAGCAAAGGTCATGTCGACAACGTCACAATTTTGGAAACAGTCATCTCCGTATCTTTCTGAGTATCTTTGAGTTAACATATCTATGATGTATGTTGCCGTTGGCTTTGCACCATCCAGGGCTGATTCTGTACCAAGGTACATTCTTCCTATGTTGTTTGGGTCAAGTCCATTCCTATCTATCAGTCTCATCACAGCCATTGCGCCCATGGTAGCAGTATCTTCGTGCACATCCGGAATTGACATTGCCTTGAGGCCAAGTCCTTTGTTCAACTTGTCATAATTTGCCTTTCTCATTTCTGCAAAGTCACGCATATCCATGTAAAGTCTTGGAAAATGTATGGCAATGTCATCGATTCCAACACTGATTGACTGATTTGACATACCTCTTCGCTTGTTCTTAGAGTATATATAAAATCGCACATACTAAAAGTAACAATTACTATTTTCGGAGTTATTCAAGACATACCAAGGTCGTTCAACCTTTCTTGTGCCTCATCTGGTACATCAGGTTCAACCTTTGCCCAAAGCACGTCATCAATCCTTAGAACAGATACTGCGCTCTCTGTGGCCGAATTGATAGATTGGAGGATGACTCCAAACGGTTCAACATAACCCTCATCAAGCATGTTAACGCATTTTTTACTGTGAACCTCCAAGCCAATATTCATGTCTTGATTTGTAGACTCTGCTTCAACTTGAGCAGCGACCAATTTGAATAGAGTGTCAATAGGATCTAATCCAGCATTTTCAGACAGAACTCTTGGAATTATCTCAAGAGCATCAGCGTATGCTTCAACTGCTAACTGCTCGCGTTTTGGAAATTTCATAGCAGCCCTACGCAACTTCCTTGCAAGATAGGTTTGAGATGCTCCCCCTCCAGCAACGATTTTGCCATTTTTGATCATTGCAGAGGCAACACCCAATGCATCATCAAAGCATCTCTCATACTCGGCAATATTTGTTTCAGTTGAGCCTCTTACAATGAACGTTGCTGCTTTTCCTGGTCCCGTAATTATCCATTGATTAATTCCGCCTGGCATTGAACATTCTGATGAATTAAATTTTCCAACATCGGATTTTGAAGCATTTTCTACGGAAAGGACAAGGTTTGCCCCGCATGTATCTGAGATTAATTCTAGGTCTTCTTTTGGAACTCTCCTAAAGCACTGCACCCCGTTATCGGAGAGTAATTTGTGGATATTATCATCAATATTATCCTTAACTACGAGCACATTTATTTTGAGGTCTAAGACATGCTGTACCTTTTTCTTTAATTCTTCATATTCATATTCTACGAAATCCGAGTAACCTGATTTGGAGGAGATTTGTAGAGTAGACAATTGCCTCAACTTTCTTCTCTCAATTCCACCTGCTAGCAATAATATCTTGCCATCGGATAATTTTCTAGGCATGTCTGAGTGAATTGGTTTTTTGTTCATCACAATCCCATTAACTACTTCTGAGTCCATGTTTTTTCCACCAACTCTTGGAAGCGATACAACTTTGCTCAAATCGATTTTTATTCCATCTTCGCCTTCTTGTGAAATTTGTGACGCTGCTCTAAAAGCAAGATTGGCGAGATGTGTTTTAGATGCTGCTGATATTTTTCCATCCAGCGCAGTCTCAATAGTGTTCAAAATTTGCTCTTTATCTGCCTTAATTATGATTTCATCTAGAGCAGAGATGGCGATTGATTCTGCTTTTCTATAACCTTTGGAAATTATTGTTGGATGTACTCCCTGAAGAACAAGTTGCCAAGAATTTTGCAATAATTCAGAAGCTATTAGCACCGTAGATGTTGTACCATCTCTAGCGACTCGGTCTTGAGTAGCAGAGGCATTGATCAGCATTTTGGCAATCGGGTGTTCAACCTTAGCATTCTCAAGTACGGTGATTCCGTCATTGGTCACCAAAATCCTACCACTTTGGTCAATGAGCATCTTGTCTAGACCTTTGGGTCCAAGCGTTGAGCGCACCGCACCTGCTAGTGCGACACCAGCATCGATGTTCTTTTTCAGAGCAATTCTGCCAGACAACCTATCGGTGTCCTGTAGAATTGGAGTCTCGGCCATATTGGTCCCACCTGCTTAATTGCAATAAGGGAATCCATCAAAAACTGATGCAAATTTGATCAATCTTCGTCGACAACTTCGAAGTCTGCATCAACAACATCGTCGTTTTGCGCAGGTTCTTCAGATTGGTCACCCATCTCTTCTGCTGCTGCTTCGTACAATTTAGCGGAAATCGCATGCATTGATTGCTCAACTTCTCCGACCTTTGCTTGAATAGCATCACTATCAACATCATCGATGGATAGTGGTTTGCCGTTCTCATCTTGAACTAATTTTTCTAATTCTTCCAATTTTTCAAGAACAGGCGCAGTTTCTTCATCATCAAGTTTGTCGCTTGCATCATCAAGAGTTTTTCTTGTTTGATACACGATTTGGTCAGCCATATTTCTCAATTCTACCTTTGCTTTTCTCTCTTTATCAGCTTCAGCAAATTCTTCTGCTTCAGCAATCTTTGATTGAATATCATCTTCGCTCAGGCTGGTAGATGATTCAATCTTGATTGATTGTTCTTTTCCAGTTCCAAGGTCCTTCGCGCTAACGCTTACAATTCCGTTTGCGTCTATATCGAAGGTCACCTCAATTTGAGGGGTTCCTCTTGGCGCTGGCGGAATACCGACCAAATGGAATTGTCCTAGCGTAATGTTATCCTTAGCAAATTCCCTCTCACCTTGAAGAACGTGTATTTCCACGGCTGGCTGGTTGTCTGCTGCAGTTGAGAAAGTTTCAGACCTTCTTGTTGGGATCGTTGTATTTCTTTCGATCATGGTAGTCGTTACTCCACCAAGAGTTTCAATTCCTAGAGTCAAAGGTGTAACATCAAGCAATAAAATGTCTGAAACAGAGTCATCTCCGCTAATGATACCTGCTTGTAGGGCTGCGCCAAGTGCGACCGCCTCATCCGGGTTTATCCCCTTGAATGGTGATTTACCGGTATATTCCTCAATCGCAGATTGAACTGCAGGAACTCTAGTAGAACCTCCGACCAGGATAATTTTGTCAATTTGCTCACTCTTCAATCCTGCATCCTTGATTGCTTGTCTAGTTGGCTTCATGGTAGCCTCGATTAGATTGGCAATTAAGGTCTCGAACTTGGACCTACTCAATGTGTAATCTAAGTGCACTGGGGCGCCGTCTTGCATTGTGATAAACGGTAGATTAATTTGGGTTTGTTGTGTTCCAGATAATTCTATTTTTGCTTTTTCAGATGCCTCTTTTAGCCTGCTCATCGCTTGACTATCCTTGGACAAATCGATTCCAGTGTCCTTTTTGAACTCTCCAACCAACCAGTTGATTACTTCTTCATCAAAGTCATCTCCACCAAGTTTGTTATTTCCTGCGGTAGCTTTCACCTCAATTTGTGGCTGCCCATCAACATCATAAATTTCCAGAACCGATACGTCAAATGTACCTCCACCTAAGTCGTAAACTAGGATTGTTTGATCAACATCTTTGTCAACTCCGTATGCTAGTGCTGCTGCTGTTGGTTCGTTGATAATTCTTAGAACCTCAAGTCCTGCTATCCTTCCTGCATCCTTGGTTGCTTTTCTTTGAGCATCCGTAAAATAAGCAGGGCAGGTAATTACAGCTTGTTTTACCTCTTGTCCCAGATAAGCCTCTGCATCTGCCTTAAGTTTCTGTAAGATGAACGCACTGATTTCTTGTGGAGTGTAATCGTTCTCGTCAATATTCTTCTTCCAATCAGTACCCATGTGTCTCTTTACTGAGATAAAGGTCCTGTCGGAGTTAGTTACTGCCTGTCTTTTTGCAGTCACGCCAATCAGTCTTTCACTTCCATCCTTGGAAAATGCAACTATTGATGGTGTTGTTCTAGCACCTTCAGCGTTTGCAATTACCACCGGTTCTCCGTTTTCTATTGTAGCCACACATGAATTTGTAGTTCCTAAATCTATTCCAATTACTTTTGCCATTCTTATTTCCTCCATTCAAATTATAGGTATACCGCCATCGTCTTCGTCATCATCGTCTTTTCCAAAATCGACGCTAACGTCACCTGGCAGTGGAGTATCATCATCGAAGCCATCATCATCTTCGAATTCTTCTTGTTCTGTTGCAGAACCTTGAGGAGTAAGTTTGAGCGTGATGTCTAGGATTCCGTTGTTAAATGTCCAATCCACTAAATCATCACATTGGTGAGGTAAATTTACGATTGCTAGAGGCTTAATTTGTGTAGTCTTCATTACCTCTAGAGTTTGACCGTCTGAAATTAGTGCTAAATCAATGTCATTCTCTTCTTCTAGATTTTCCTTCATCGTGAAATCCAAGGTAACATACATATTCCAGCCCTCTAAGTAAATGTCATCGGCTTCTATTTCCATAGAGTCGTTATCACCCTCAACTTCTGGAGGGTTTATTTCAACAGGGGTAGCATCGACCTTTACATCAATTCCCATGTTTTTGAATAAATCTTCTGGGCTCATTTCCGAGTTGAATAATTTAGATAAATCTGTCATGTCAATATTGAAATTAACGCCCTCTTTGTTCAGTTTTTCAGGGTCAATACCCATGGTTTCGAATTGAGATCTGAATTGTTCCATCATGGACTTGATTCGCTTTCTATCCATCGGAATTCCCATTTGTTGAAACATCTCTATCATTTGATCAATGAGCTTTTCTTCCCAATCTTCATTGCTCATCTTTACACCACTACTTAACCACTGGTTACATAGTGGCTAATGTGGTTGGGTATATCAACCTTAGGTTATCTATGCAAGGTTTATTTTAACTCAATAAGACGTAGGAGTAAATCCCTACTCCGACAATTATTGTTATTGTGATAATATTCCAATATTTTCTGATTGCTTTAACCGGCTTTTTGTCGGCAATTGCATCGATTGTCTCTGCTCCCACTACCTCAATTAGTAATTCCTGTCCTGACATGTTCTACCCTCTTTTTATTCTATTTGCTCGTTCGAGTAAACCGATTGATGATGCCAAATCAGTGTCCTCTTCTTGGTCATATTGTTTAACTCCTATTCCCGCAACAATTAGTCCTATACTGACTAGATGAATCAGGAAAACTAGGAAATCAATCCAAACATCGAAGTTTGTCCAAAATGTTAGTAATTTTTTGTTGTCATTTATTGATGAAGTCATCAACTCAGCGTCTTGATCCGAAATTTCTGAATCAGAATAAATCTCGAATATTACTTCAAGATCTGAAGAGGAAGGTGTAGTGTCCATTTCTTTGATTAACCTAGTATCCAAGTAGAATTTTGATTCAGATTGACCTGAAATAATCAAGCCGCTTATCTGTTCGGTATTGATTGATATATTTGTAGAGAAATAAATCGGTACTAAACCAGGAATTGCGTCAAGCATATCTCCACTATCAACCAGTTTGGCTTGGATTGGATTTTCCGCAGGGTTGGTATTTGCCTTGAAGTGATTTGCTTTGATGTCCTTGACTTCTATTTCTCCATCGAACTGCATTTCTACAACATCGAAACCTGCAGCATTAACAAGATTATTTTGTTCCGACAAGAATCCTCCAGTTGTGCCTACAATAGATTCTGATGAAATTCTGCCGTATGTAGCTAGTTCCTTTTGTGTTGTTCTCCAAGATAATTCTGTCTCAAGATCGTTCAGTAATACTTCACCGGTGTTGCAATTGTCATTTTGACCCGTGCATATTGTATACGTTGAACCATTTCCGTTTGGTATTCCATCTGAGGAGAAATAAGTTTTATTCGATTCTAAAGAAGTCCAACCTACAGTTCTATTTTGGGCATCACCAGAATCTAAGAATGCCAAAACAGGATCATGCCATCCCAGGAGCCAGTTGTTGATGGGTTGGGTGATTGTCCTGGACACATTGAAGTTGCCCATCAAGAATTGGGGTACGAATTCTTCAAACATTTTTTCGCATACAAACTTTTCAATTGCTGTAGCTGTATTTATGTCAACATCATACATTGTTGCGATATCTTCTGCAGTCCAAAACTCATCTGAGTATGGCATAATAGGAATTGGTAGTGCTTCCCCACTTAGGTTACCATACAGAATCGTGTTAACTCCAAGGGATGTGGTCAAACCATATTCTCCATACAGTAAATCTCTTGTTTCCTCTAAGGTCAAGTTGACAATTTCTCCACCATCTTGGAAATGCTGTCCTCCTCTATTCAATGAGAGGTCCAAATAATCACCATAAATTGGGTCTACGCTTCCAAAACTAGTGATTGCGAAATCATTTGCACCGAGTTCACCAGATTTCCCAAGCAATGGCATAGGTAGTTTGGTAATCGAGGTCTTCCAATTGTTGACCCATGAGTAAATTAAGGAATATTCATTGTTACTCAAACCAAATTCTTGCATCATTTCTGATTGGTTGCTGCTTAAGAAATAGGATA
Organism: uncultured Candidatus Poseidoniales archaeon; assembly: GCA_963968885.1. GTDB lineage: Archaea > Thermoplasmatota > Poseidoniia > Poseidoniales > Poseidoniaceae > MGIIa-L4. The sequence goes on from CAXAGT010000007.1 coordinate 14,228, forward strand.
CGCCAAAACTGGTTCCATCTTCGCTGACAGCAACCAAGCCTCTTGGGTTTGTCGAATTATCTCCATCTAGGACTAGTTTGACTAAATCAACATCATTCCAATCTCCCCCAAGAAGATTTGAAAATCTGGATTCGAGGTTATTTTGCATTAACATTGCATCTCTATAATCTGAGTTGCCGTTATTTACAAGCATCAATCCACCAATAGCGGTATACATCGCCCAGTCGCGGACTAATGTTTGCCTGATATTGTAGATTGGGACTCCATCTTCATAGTCTGAAATTTTCGCATAATCATACATAATTGCTCTTTTCATAGTGGTAGAATTTCCTATATCTGCTTCAATATCTTGTACTATTCTATCAGGCTCCCCCATGCTCATAAAAGCCAGTGGACCATCATGATTTTTGAGTGAAATGTCAAAGTTAGGGTCTAAATCGTGGTATGTTGATTCAAGGGCGTTATCGATTCCATCAGTAAAGTCTGCTATTGGCAATATGTCGAAGTTAGCAGCATTTTGGGCCTGAATGGCTATTCCATCGGGAGTTGCTATCCAAGCTGTGTATCCCGCAGTTGCAAACGGACCCCCGCCTAGAGTTGTTGCAGTTGTTATGTCTTCAGATGTAGCGATACTTGCTTGTTTTACTACTAGGTCTTGGTCAACCATAGCATTTACAAAACCGTCCTCGGTCAAATCGATAATCGATGAAATTGCTGTTGGTATTGCACCAGCAACTTGTGGATTAAAGGCAATATTCAACTGAGTTATTTCAGTAGAGCAATCACTAACTTCTAGTTTACAATTGTATGAATTCCATTGCCTATATTGCATGGTGCCGGCGCTTGGATTGTAATCGATCAGTTCACGTTGTGTGGTAATTTCATAGACGAACGGGCCAACTCTTTGCAAAATAGGAGATTCTCCTTCAAGAAATTCATTTGGGTTAACCAAATTATGTGCATAATAGGTTTGCTCACGACTACTAACTTCCCAAGTGCTTTTTGTCTCAGAACAATCATCCTCTCTACATACCGTATCAATTGGATATTCTTGGAAATTTGACCTAACTGCTGAATCTACGCTCGAGGTAATTATCAAACCCAAAACTAGTGTATTGAAAATCAGTAGTGCTAAACCATACGGCAGCAACTTGGATTTCATCAACAGAAACCTTGTGCCTCAGTTGATAACAATTTTCCCGTTTACGATTAGTTTTTCGTAATTAGATTGTGAAGTGTTCTAACGTGGACTCCAGTAGCTCCATGTGCGACCAGTTTGTTGGTTTTTGCTCCCCAGAAAGTTCCTGCAATGTCCATGTGAGCCCATGGGATTTGCTCGCCATCATCGCCATTTGGTACGAATTGTTTTAGGAATGCAGCAGCAGAGTTTGCACCTCCCCATCTCTCTCCAAGATTTCTTACATCGGCGATCTTTGAATCTGTCATCTGTTTCTCAAAAGCAGGTAGCAACGGCATTGGCCAGGCAAGTTCGCCTACTTCGTTACCAGCATCATGGATTCTTTGCCTCAGGTCATCATTATTTGACCATAAGCCAGTTGCTTCATGTCCTAGAGCGATAACACATGCACCAGTTAGAGTTGCAAGGTCGATGATGTACTCTGGGTTTAACTCGCCTGCTTTCCAAAGCCCATCAGCAAGAACAAGTCTTCCTTCCGCATCCGTGTTTAGAACCTCAATAGTTTTTCCAGAATAACTCTTCAGTACATCTCCTGGTCTAGTTGCATCTGCACTTGGCATGTTCTCGGCCATACAAGCAATTCCGGTAACTCTCCCCTCATGTCCAGTTTCGGCTAAAGCCTGCATTAGACCAAATACTACTGTGGATCCACCCATGTCATACTTCATCTCATCCATGTTTAATCCAGGTTTTAGAGAAATTCCACCGGTATCGAAGGTAATACCTTTGCCGACTATTGTTGGTGCTTTTCCAGTTGTGGTTTTATGGTTCAATTTGAAAAACACCATACATGGTTTCCTGCTTGAACCCTTTCCAACACCGATTAATCCACCCATTCCTTGGGAAAGTGCTTCTTCATAATTAATCACTTCAACCTCTAGATTTGAGTATGATTGTGCCATGTCCCTTGCTCTTTGTGCATAGGACATTGGATACATGTCATTAGGAGGGCAGTTGCCGAGATCTCTTGAGGTAAATACTCCCTTGGTTACCCCTTCTATCCTCTTGATATCTGGGTCTAGGCTACCTGTTTTTTCTCCAGCATAAATCATGACCTCAATATCATCATCAGAGTCATCATCATCCTTTGATAAGTAGGCGTCATACTTGTAATCTCTAAGGTAGCAACCCTCAATGAAAGCAAGAACATCGTGGTTTGAGTTGGAAGGAAGTCTCACCGTGAACTTATTTCCTAGGTATTTTTTGCTCGCAACAAGTTTTGCTCCGGCGTTTCTGAAAATGTTTGCCTCAGATTTGCTCTCATTTCCGAGTCCTAGCAGAAGGGTATTACCCTCTGTGCCTCCGATTACCGGTAGTGCAGAATCTTTCTTTGCCTTGAAATCACCAGATTGTAAAATCGAATCTATTTTCGCCTTCAAATCCTTAGCCATTCCTGCGTCATTTTTGACCTCAGTTGTTCCCTCGTAGATTCCCAGTACTAGGGTTCCATCTATATTTTCGTTCTCGATGATGCTTACCTTCATGGTCTCACTCATAAATGCCTAATCGCATTCAGCACTTCAATCCTTGCAGGCACGAGTTGGCAATTTCTCTTCAAAAATTATCGATTTCATCTCTTTTCCAAAGGGCAACTAGAGAGATTCCAGTAATTATTGCAATGGGGTTGAAGAGAGCGTATCCAGGCATAGATTTCGATTCGGTATCAGAAGAATCTACGACGCTTGAGTTGACAGTCTCATTAACCCAAGTCGAAGAAGGAATTACTCGCTTAGCATAGTTCAGCCTCCATTCGCCACCAGCTGATAAATCCCCAAAATTATGTTCGAAAGTGACCGTTGTTGAATTTGTAGCGTTGACTCCAAATAATTCTGAAGTCCACTCTATCTCTCCGTTTTCAGCGATATATTGCAAGGTTGCATTAGAAGTGGACGCATGTCCATGATTTTGCACATAAATTTCAGCAGTATCTTCTGAAACTTCTAATGATTGAACGTCAAGCCTTGCTCTCCAGTACCATACGTTGTTTATCAAAAATCTCATTACATCCATCTCTTCATCCAGCCTTTCCTTTAGGCTCTCAAATGATCCTGGTATGAATTGTTCATCATCTGTTTCGAATGTAAAAGTAGGGAATCCCATCACTCCGTAACCGTAATCTCTGCTTGTTCCGCAGTTTGGATATAATCCCTGGTTTGCATTTTGAATAGGAATTTCTGATACGTTTGCTTGTACATCGTCTCTTATTTGATGGAATAGTTCCCAATCTGCTGGTTGTTCAGGCCACTTGCCCCAAGGATACAGCATAATCCAAACACCTGTATGCATTGTAACATAGAGGTCAGCATCTACCATAAATTCGTTCATGTAATCAGAATTCGCTTTCGTCTCTGATTCGCTGAAGGCACTGCTACCTGGTTGTGTAGAGTCACATGTGTTCCAATAATGGTCGTAGTTACGGTTTAGATCTACCTGATTGATATTCCAACGTGTATCTATGTCATTTCCGTCCGGGTTAAGCATAATCAATATGTGGATTTCTGTATTTTGCAGTACATCTATTGCTTCTTGATTACCTGCAGCCCATTCAGTTATGTACCATTTTGCAGATAAGTATGCTAATGCGGTACCAAGGTATTCATTTCCATGATGTCCACCGTCTATGTAAATCATATCTTTAGGACTACCGTCTGGTTTTGTATCATTTGACCAATCTGAAAGTCTTACAACCCACAGAGTTTTTCCAAGTTCAGATACTCCTGCACTAGTCAAATCAACGATATCAGGATATTCATCTGCCCAGTCATTTACATCGAGTGTCAGTGTAGCATATGTCAAGTGAATATGATTATCGAAAGGCTCTCCTGGCCAGTTTTCTTCTGAATCATTCTCCTGTGCGCTTACCATCCCGCTAAGGGTAGATATACTGAATATCAGCATCAAAAGGATTGCTTTGATGCGCTGCATGTTATGTCCCACAAAGCAGTTATTCATCACTATTTTGCTGCTATTATTCACCAGTCAGAGGTGAATGCATTCGGATTTTTGACCTTCTCGCTCTCCCGAGTCCATATTGTTGAGGCGTCGATTGCATAGATGTCACTGTATGGGTCTATTTCTTCAGTTTGCAAGGCTCTCTGCATGTATGCTTCTACTCTCTCTCTTAGGTCTGGCTTGAATTTCCAATAGTGAATTCTCCATTCTCTGCCGTCCCATAAAGTGGTTTCTTCAGATTCAGTAGTAAGTAAATCATAATCTTGGAACATGTAGAATAAGTTTCGATCTGTAGGTTCAAGAGCGTTGTCGATAATCCTGTTGTAAAATCCAAAGAATCCCAAGGCGTGTTCAGCCATGCCCCTAGCTACCTCTTCATCCATCTCCAGATCGATGTGTTGCTGGATTGCTTGTGTTAGTTCTGCTAAAGTCATTCCCATTCTCTCACCCCAAGTCAGCGTCGGCGGGATATTTTCCCTTCAACACTAATTATTATTGTCGCCCGAACTATATGAACCCATCGCCGTTACAACATGAAAATCCAGCGATATGTCGAAATCGAGCCAATTCTTTAACAAAAGTAATGATGCAATAGCCTTTCGGTGTGATTAGGTGCCTTCATGGATGAGTTCGATCCTGAGAATTTTCTAGGTTTGGCAGAATCAGAGGACAATATTCCCGATGTTCACATCATTCAGCTGCCTTATGAGATGACAACATCGTATGGACAAGGCACTGGTGAAGGTCCTAAAGCATTCATAGAAGCAAGTGGACAGGTTGAATTGTTTGATGTTAGATTAGGACAAGATCTTCCAGCAGATTTCAATTTCAGAACCGTGCAACCATGGAGTAGCGATGCACCAACTCTACGCAAACAACTAGATTCAATGGCTATCTTTGCTAGCCAATTTTACAGTGGAGAAAGTTTCCCGTTATTCATTGGAGGGGAGCATGGGATTCTTCCTCCAATCGTATCTGCATCTAGATGTCATCCATTGGTATCAACTGATTTATCAAATCTAACGATTGTCCAAATCGATGCTCACGCAGATCTTCGGGAAAGTTTGGATAATGAGGTGCTCTCACATGCTTGTGCAGCATCCCGCTCACTAGATCTCGGGATTGGTTCAATTATCCAAATCGGAATAAGGGCATTTTCGAAGCAGGAATTTGAAATGATAAATTCAGATGATAGGGTCTCAACTCATTTTGCAAGGGACCTTTTCAATTCTAGCAATGGGCAAAAAAACTGGGATGGATTGTTATCTCAACTCAAATCAATTACTGGACCGGTTCATCTTACCGTCGATATTGATGGTTTGGATGGTACTCTGGTTCCTGCAACTGGAACGCCGGTGCCTGGTGGATTGAACTATTGGCAACTAGATGAGATATTGATAGCGTTATTTGAGGGAAATTGCACCGTGATTTCTGCTGATATCAATGAGGTTGTGGAACAAAAGGATAACCCCCTAACTCAATTTAGTGCCGCTTTAATCGGCAAAAGAATACTTGCAGAGCATATTATCTCGCGGAAAACAGGAAAATGGCAAAAAATGAATTCCATAATTGATGAAGGGATAAATGTCGATGTTTTCGAGAAATTTTAGGGAGTTATGCTAAGATAATTTCTAATGTATAACCTGCTGGCAGGGGCTATCATGAACCAACCTGAGAACCTGGAGTCTCACGGCAGACACATCATCCTAGACTATGTTGGGTATACGCCGCAACAAGAGGATGATGGCAATTGGATACTTGGAATCATGAGAGAAGTCATTGCTAATTCTACTGCAACTGAAGTTCATTCGCATGTTACTCAATTCGATGGTTCAACCTCTCCGCTTGGCTTTGCAGCGGTTGTTGTTTTAGATGAGTCGCACCTTTCAGCCCATTGTTATTCAGAATTAGGTTGGTTAGCAATTGATTGCTTTACGTGTGGATCTGCAGATACAGAATTAATAGTTAAGGAGCTTACAGATATTTTGCAAAAGCAGATTCCAACGTTGAAAGCAACTCAAAGAAAAACTGTTGAAAGATTTTTACACGACTAGGTGATGTTATGAAAATACGAGATTTCGTGCATTCTAACTTCCATCATTTCAATGCTGGAGAATTAAAGCGCTGTTGTCAATCTGGTTTGGAATTCATCGAATCAGGGGGTAAGTTGCTGGTAACCATTGCTGGAGCAATGAGTACGGCAGAAATTGGCAGAACCTTATCTGATTTGATTAGAAGTGGTCGCATTTGGGGAATTTCTACAACCGGTGCTAACCTAGAGGAGGATATCTTCAAACTAGTTGCAAAGGATTCATATCACTTAGTTTCAAATTGGAGGGAACTAAGCCCTGGTTATGATTCGGAATTAGCCCAAAAAGGTTTGAATAGAGTTACTGATACTTGTATTCCCGAAGAAGAAGCAATAAGAAAAATCGAATCTAAACTAGTGGAAATATGGAAGGATATGGATTCAAAACAACACAGATTATTCCCACATGAAGTGTTTTACGAGCTTGTCAAAACAGATGGTTTTTCAGACCTGTGCGAAGGAAGAATCGAAGATTCATGGCTTATTGCAGCAGCAGAACAATCTCTGCCAATATTCGTTCCAGGTTGGGAAGATTCGACCACAGGCAACATATTTGCAGCAAATTGCATAAATGGCATCATATCTAACCCTAACATAATAAAAAGCGGAACAGAATATATGATTCAGTTGAGTAAATTGTACAAAGAAAATGATATTGATCTTGGTTTTTTCCAAATCGGCGGAGGTATCGCTGGAGATTTCCCGATATGCGTCGTGCCGATGATGAATCAAGATTTACAAGACTCAGTGCCTTTGTGGAAATGGTTTGCCCAAATCAGCGATTCAACAACTTCCTATGGTGGCTATTCCGGAGCACCGCCTCAAGAAAAAATTTCATGGGGAAAATTAGATGTCAATACTCCTAGATTCATGATTGAATCTGACGCTACTATAGTGGCTCCAATCTTTTTCTCTTATCTTTTAGAAACTTAACTCAATATCCCCAAACCTTTGAAGAGTAGCCAGTAAAGGGGGATGCATGACAAACAGAGGTTACATCGCTTCTATCCTTGTTGTTCTTCTAATCCTGCCTGTTGCAGTTCATGCAGAGACACAAGATGGAGTAACCCTAGAGATTCAAGTTGATTGGGATTATGGATGGTGGTCCTCAGAAATTGAAAATAATTATGTTCTGCAATTCTCAGATGATAGAGAATATGAGTTCACAACTGTTGTTAACCTTGAAAGAGATGGCACCCAAAGTATACCAGAAATCGTAGTTTCGCAAATATCAACGAATCCCAATACATACACACTAGAAGTCAATGAATCACTTTCTTGGGGAGACCAATACGAAATATCTGTTACCGTATCGAGCGTAGATCAAATTTCACTTTCAAACAATTTACAATTTGATAGGGTATTCAACGTGGGTACCTGGGGACAAGCAATTGATGACCACGAAGTAACCACGACAAATACATGGTCGCTAGAACAATATCGAGATGTAAATTCTACAATGCCAGACTTCGATTTGCAATTTGCAGGCAATGGTTGGCAGCAGCGTGTGGGTTCTAACTTGGAATCATGGGAACTTGGTGATGGTGTCCTAACTACTATGGGTAATTCTTCAGGTCAAGGCATGAACCTTAACCTAGTGTTCGACAGAATCTGGAATAATCAAACATCGGAATATGGTGTAGTAACATCACAAATAATCGAAGCGAAGGGATTCGGAGTACTCGATATCAATTCGACTATTGATGGTACGAATTTCGACCTTGATGGTAATGTTTCCCAAGCTTGGTACAACAGAACAATGATCGACGGAGTGGTTGATGAGAAAACAATCCTCGAAGCAAATGGGAACATATACATCGATGAATCAAATAATGAATCCACAACAATTGTAGAGGGAGAGATTTCAACTATTTACATAGAAACACACGACTACAATGGAACTCGTGTCTATGACCATCAACAATTAGAGGGGGCAGTTGACTTTGTTTTCATCGAGGATGGTACAAGACTTGACCTTGAAGTAGGCGAGTTCATACAAACAGCAATCTGGCAGGATGGGACAAGAATTGAGCACGTTGAGAAAATCGACGGTTCGGGAACTTTTGGTTTTGTAGATTCTGATGAGAATGCTTCAATGATGGTCAACGGGACAGTGTACTCATTTGTTCAATGGATAGAAGATGGTGTTTACATCGGAGACTCGATTCTTGTTGATGGTACTTTATCAGGTGATGTTCAAGGCACATTTGGAGTTGTAAGAGATATCGAAGAAACAACGACTCAGGCTAATTACACTGGCGCGTCCTTCCCAGTAAATATCATTCATCAGGAGGAGTGGTTCAACATTACTGGGATAAATGGTGGCAATTTCTTTGATGGGGCTGGAGCAGGGGCTTACCATAATGAATCGTGGTCTTATGATGTAATTTACTCGGATTGGACCAATAGGACCGTTAGAATAATCTGGTCAGAAACAGGTCCAGATGCTAGCAGTGGTGATGAAAGACCCGAGAGATCCCCTATTCAGGTAAACGCAACAGCACCTGAGCCGGAAAATACTTTCCAGTCTTGGGTATCTATCAGAGAGTCAGGCTTGGTCCCAATCCCTGCAATGAGTGGGGACGAGGTATACCTGAAAACCGAAGATCAGGAATTTGACACGATTAGGTTTGGTAACGTTACAAACGAAGTGAAGGATGGACACAACTTCCAAGTCATAGAATGGGACATGCTGATGGATAATATGGTGGGTGCAGTATCAGGAACGATTATCCAAGAAGGACCCTTAGCAGGTTTATTTGCATCAGAATCAAGATCATTCCAAGAACAATTTGCCGATGATTGGGTATGGTTCAACGAGACTAAGACACTTGACCACGTCGTCTCTCCCAGCGTTGTGACAGCGGAAGAAAATACAGCACCTAGCCTTACTTCGGCTGAGGTTAGAGGCGGATACCTAGGTGGTGAAGGAGAAAATACAGGTGTGCTTGAAGTCACTGTTTCAGATCCTGATTGGAATGTAGATTCTGTTACGGCTGATCTTAGCAGTTTCGGTTTAGGTATCGTAAGCCTAAACGATAGAGGTCTGAATGGTGATAATCAAATTGCAGATGGAGTATATTCTCATCCAATAAGTGTTGATGGAATCCAATTTGGCTCGTTAACTGGCAGCGTTACGATAATCGATGCGTTTGATGAACAAGTGATTGAAAATATTGCAATTGAGGTCAGCAATCCAGGGCCTAGGCTCGTAAGTACAGATATCGTTCCAAATCAAGCAAGCAGAGGGGATTTAATTCTGTTGGATTTAGTGGTTGTAGATCAGCACGATGTCACTCGAGTAGCCCTTGATTTGAGGCCATACGGTGGAGAAATAATCGAATTCACACAAGATGGGGTCTGGAGTGGTTCGTTTATCGTTCCTGACGCTATGACGCCAGGGGATAGAGTTCTAACCTTCATCTTAGAAGATTCAGAAGGAGCAAGAAGGATCACATCAAACACATTAGATTCTGGAGCATCTAGCAGTTCAGCATTGGTTGGACCTTGGATTTTCAACTCTGATGATATTTCGATAAACGTCATGAATGACGGCCCAGAAATCAACGGACTAGTTACTAATCAATTCGATAAGCAAAATACTCCAAAAACAGAGATTATTGAAGTGAATGTAACCGACCCCGACGGTGTAGCTTCAGTCATCATTTCACTAGGAGTATATCGCCCAATAACCGTTAATGACGAGTGGATTCAGATGAGAGACGATGGGCAAGGAGGAGATAGAATTGCTGGCGACAATATCTGGAGTGCTGAGATCTCTATCAGGGATGGAACTCCATTAGGAATTCATGAGGTTGAGGTAAGAGCCAGTGATAATTATGGCAAACAAAGCAGCACAGAATCTTATCCTGTCTCACTCGAAAAAGGCACATCCCCTATCATCGGAGGAGAAGGAGAATCAAACATACTGATGTATGTTGGCATCGGTGTTCTTTTCATCTTGGGTGCAGCATTTTTGTTAATTGGTGGAAGGAAAGATGAAAATGAAATTTCAAAAACCAATCAAGCAAAGGAATTACAAGAACTTCAAACGAGCATAGAGAACCAAAGGAATCGTTGAATAACTCAAACAGTGGTATGTGGAATTATCCCGCATAATAGTGCATAGTTGAGCGATTCCCAAGATTAGAATGCTCATCCGAATCGGTCAAATACTCCCCGCTGATGGGGCAACTACTGCGAGCGTAGTGTAGTGGTTATCACCGGGCGTTGCCAACGCCTGAACCCGGGTTCGAGTCCCGGCGCTCGCACTCTATCCGAACATAAGTTGGCTCAAATCCGGTCAAGAAGTTAGCTCAGACTTTGGTAATGCTTGGCTGAGTAGATTAGAAAATAAGAAATGTTGATGATTTTTCGCCCACATGATGACAAACCAATTTGTCAATATTGCAGGCTACAAATTTGTAGAACTGCTCGACAGGGATGAATTGCGTCAGCCGTTTAGGGATGTTTGCGCAAAACTATCGCTAAAGGGGACTATCTTACTGAGCCATGAAGGAATAAATTTCTTCCTTGCCGGTACCCAAGAATCCATAGATGAATACATCGCTTTCCTTGAATCCGATGAAAGATTTACCAAAATTCCACTAAAGGTTAGTTATTCAGATCGCCAGCCATTTAGAAGGATGCTTGTGAGATTGAAAAAAGAGATAATTTCGCTTGGGATGCCGGATATTCAACCTGAAAAATATGCAGCTTCAGAAATTACTCCTGTTGAATTGAAAGAAAAATTAGACTCGGGCAAGGAAATAGTATTTCTTGATACAAGAAATGATTACGAGATGAGGGTTGGAACTTTTGAAGGTGCTATTGACCCCAAAATCCGTACATTCAGAGACTTCCCGAAGGCAATTGACAAACTTCCTGAAGAAATTAAAGAAAAAGAAGTGGTTATTTTCTGCACTGGTGGAATTAGGTGTGAAAAAGCCGGTGTGGTTATGGAAAATGCCGGATTTAAGAATGTAAAATCCCTCAAAGGAGGAATCTTGGGATACTTTGAACAAGTCGGAGGGGATTATTGGGATGGAGATTGTTTCGTGTTTGACCGAAGGGTTGCAGTATCTCCAAATTTAGAAGAAACAGACCATGCATTGTGTTTTGCTTGCAGGGAGCCATTGGATGTTGATGAACAGCAATCTAGTGATTATGTTCCTTCAGTATCTTGTCCATATTGTATTCAAAAAGTTGAATCAAGCCTCGAGCAATAACTTGAGTCTTTGCTCAATTTCATCTGCTGTTTTCTCAAATACCTCTAACGGCATTCCAACAGGGTCTTCAAGCCCCCAATCCTCATCAATTTCCATCATTGGACAACTTACTCCACAGCCCATTGAAATAACCCAATCAAAGTCTTCTGCTGAGAAATTGTCCACGCTTTTTGGATTCAAACCCTCGCTTGAAATACCTCGATTTTGCAAAACAATAATTGCATTCTCGGATACCTTGTCTGCCGGGTGAGTGCCCGCACTGCAAGCGACGTGACCCATGTTTCTGGCAATTGCCTCGGCCATTTGAGAACGGCATGAATTGCCAACACAAACAAATAAAATTCGCATGGTATTATTGAGATTAATGATTAATCTAAACTTTTCTCTATATTCTGTGTAAAATAAGACATAATTCAAATCAGTTCGCAATTTGGAAACAGTGTGGAGCAGAGCAATAAAGCTAAACTGATTCGAGGATTAATCCTCTCGGGTTCAGTGTATATTGCATTATTTATAGGTCATATTTTTGCAGCCGCAAACGATTATGATTTGCTATTTTCTTCGATTGCCATAGTTATTACATTACAAACGATTTTTTGTGGTCCGTCGATAATTATACTATCCAGATTGAAATCAACAGAGGAGCAGTTAATTGCAAATAAAATCGGGTACGTCATCTCAGTCCCACTGACAGTAGGTCTTTCAAGAGCATACTCTGGAATGGAGATCAATGGTACAGTCTTTGCTTGGTTGGTACTAGTTTTTGTCACGCATTATCTTGTTTCAAGGGGAATAAATTTCTTGGAAAGCAGGTGATATTGTTGCAAAATAACGATGCGTGATTTCAAGAACCACATCCCATTGGAGTATACATGAGCGATTCACCAGTGAGTGTTCACAACCCAAACGAAGGACAGCCGCAAGACGAGGGTCCGTCTGCTTCCCAACAAAAACAAATGGAACAGGCATATGCTCAGATGAAGCGAAAAATGTCAATGCAAGAGATTGGGAAGAAAATAAAACATAAGATCATGGTCCTTTCTGGTAAAGGTGGCGTAGGAAAATCAACTGTATCAACAGGGCTTGCTCTTTCTCTTGCTCAACAAGGACACAAAGTAGGAATTCTTGACATCGACATAACAGGGCCAAATGTCCCCAAAATGATGGGTCTTGACGGAAAGCGCCTGCATGTTGAAAGTGGTAGAATTCATCCTGCTCAAGGCCATTTAGGAGTCAAGGTGATTTCGATGGCATTTTTGCTTGACGATGACGATACACCAGTAGTCTGGAGAGGGCCGATTAAATTAGGCGCAATTCAGCAATTTATTGGAGATGTAGAGTGGGGGAATCTGGATTATCTAGTAATTGATTTCCCTCCCGGTACATCAGATGAACCACTAACTGTTGCTCAATCACTTCCAGACATAGATGGAATGGTTATTGTAACAACCCCACAAGACGTTGCTTTGATGGATTCGAGAAAATCTATCGGCTTTGCAGAGTCTCTAAAAGTTCCAGTCTTGGGAGTTGTGGAGAACATGTCTGGCTACACTATCAACGGTAAATCAACACCAAACTCAACCGTTGAAATCGCAGGACCTGGTGGAAAAAACATCTCAGCACAAGCAGACGCTGAAGGTAATTTTTCCGTTGTTGTCGACATCTTCAAGAAAGGTGGAGGAAAAAATACAGCGGAGGAATTCAATGTCCCTTACTTGGGAGCATTGCCGTTTGACCCAGGTTTTGTAAGAGGAGGAGATGATGGAGTTCACAGGATTGTCAGCGAACCGGAAGGACATTCTGCCAAAGCCTTCAGCGGAGTAGTGGCTGCGATTCAAGAACAAATCGGTGCTTCTGAGTCTTCTAGTTTGGAAATAATTTGAGGTGCAATTATGACCGAAATCATGCCCAGATTAACTCGTTTAGAGAGAAGAAAATCGGATTTACTTCTTACTTACGAAAGTGGTGATGTGCTTTCGGTTGAATATGTTGATCTTAGACACGCCTGCCCATGTGCTAAGTGTGCGCCTAGTAGAAATGAAGACCAGACTAGTATTGATTTGAGAGAATCTGTGGAAAAACTTGCAAACAAGAAACCCAAGGTTGTAACAGTTGGAAATTATGCTCTATCGTTTGAGTGGGAAGATCAAGGTTGTTCATCCGGTATTTATCGCTTTGAAAGAATCTGGGCACTTGCGAATAAAAAAGACCCTGATAACGGAAAACCATACGTCCACGGACCGTGGTGAATTTTTATCAGTATTTTGAAAATATCTGGCGACGCTTTCATTTGTAATGAACTAAGCGAAAAGCCAAGGGGGCACTAAGTATGGATGGTATTTACCTGACATGGTTGATATCTGCGCTTGCCCTTGGCGTTATTCTGTTGCCCGTTTTCAAGCCAAAATGGTCTAAGGTTTCCATTCCTCCATTCTTGGATTTTATCCGAAGGTACTGGGTGCACATACTTCTCTTGGTCATGGTTTACAACGCCAAGGATTTCCTCGACCAAATTGACCGGATACTAATGGCAAGAACAGGCCTCGACATGACGCCTTGGATTTATGCTGTTGAGGGTGACATGGTTCTTTGGGTCCAACAAACGTTCATGTCCGATTGGCTTAATCATTCCTTGACTCATTTTTATGTTGCAGGATACATGTTCATTTGTTATGTCTCAATATTCTACATGGCATATTTTGACGACAGGTGGATGGCTGACAGAGTGGCTCTAGCAATCTTCTGGGTATATGTTTGCGCAGTACCATTTTACCTATTTTTCAATGTGAGGGTAACCGGTGACCACATAGTTGAGATGGAGACTATAGCATATCAATTGACACCAGAAATAGCAGATTGGTTCAGAAGGATAGATCCGTTTACTAATGGTATGCCCAGCCTTCACATAGGAATTCCTTTTGCGGTATGGCTATGTTTGGTACGATTCGATGAAGACAATCGATGGATTCTCTATCGAAGACTTGTTTTTAGTTACGTGATTTTAACGGCATTCACAATAATTTATCTTGGAATTCATTGGATTAGTGATATCATAGGTGGAATGGCAATAGCAGCTCTTGGAGTTCATCTCTCGGACAGAACATCACCAGTGATTTGGAAATACCTAGACGAAAGGACAATGAATGCTCAATTAGCAGTGTTATTGAGTACTCCATCAATTGCATTTAACAATGTAAAATCGAATTTTACTGCTTTCACATCTAGGTATCTGAAACCAACCAGCAAAGAAACAGGACGAATGGTATTTGCCGTGGTAATTATGCTCTTGATGGTAATTACATATGACCTTACCCACAATTCTATCCCTGCTGGTGGTGTAGAATCACCCCAACAAGCCGAGGCAGCGGATGGATGGTTGGGAGTAATTGATAATCGAACAAATGGCACTGTTTTCACACTTCATGACCTTTCAAATTTGGATAATATCTACGAGGTTCAGAATATTAGTGGATTGACACTAAATTCTACGTATTCAATCTCTTCAAATTACCTTGCTATTGCAACTGAATCAGCAATAAATGTTTACTTCTTAGGAGAAATTATTGAAAAAATTACTACAATTCAGTACTCTGGTGTTGAAGATATATTCCTTACAAAAATTGAGCAAAGAGTTGACATAATCGCTGTTAGCGATTATAATCTAGTACATTTCGTCGATGTTCTAAACATTCCTCAGATGAATTACATCCATAACGGTACTGGAATTGTTGCTGCAGTTCAGGACAGTGAGTATATTTACAGCGCTGATGATTTAGAATTCGAAGTGAGATTAGGTTCTATCGCTACATTCGGAGAGACATCTTTTGTTTACAATGCTAGTTCTTCTCCTGAACAAGAAGCAGAAATGGAATCATGGGGGCAATCAATAAATCTCTCAAATGCTAGTGTTTTACAGCTTGATTTTGACCAAGATTATTTCTTGATAAATGTAAATTTGACCTCCACAGATAGGATTGTATTAGTTGACAGAACAACAGGTAATTCTAGTTTAGTGGGCGATCCAAAATATTCCCAGACAGAACCTGAAATTGGTTATGGATATGTGGTTTGGTCGTCTAAAGACAATCTAGATCCAAATAACCCATCAGCTGAATACCTTGATGGAGAAATATTCCTCATGGATTTACAAACCGGTATAACAGAAGCAATTACTGCTGATTCTATACACCAAACTAACCCTAGCATACTTGAGGGGCATATTGTTTATCTCGAGACAAATTCCCAGGGGGAGTCTGTAGTTAGGGTCTTAAGTAGAGAAGTTATTCTCCAACCATACTCGAATATGGCATTACAAATTGGATTGTTCGTGCTACTTGGTTTGACCTTTGCGTATGTTTGGCAAAGACAAGTGGAAAATCGAATTGGTACTTATTGAACTAGTCGTGATACCTTACTCTTGTTCTAATCTCTTCT
Organism: uncultured Candidatus Poseidoniales archaeon; assembly: GCA_963968885.1. Lineage (GTDB taxonomy): Archaea > Thermoplasmatota > Poseidoniia > Poseidoniales > Poseidoniaceae > MGIIa-L4. The sequence goes on from CAXAGT010000007.1 coordinate 30,129, forward strand.
AGACGTTGAATGACCTCATCTGAAGATGGAATGTTTCCTCCTTCTTTCTCAATGGATTGATTATTTTCAGCAGCATAGCCTTGCAATACAAAGTCAATCGCTCCCTCGATATCAGGGTTGCTGGCAGAGAGAATCTCGTCGATAACGTGTAGGTCTATTCCAAATCCTTCCAAATCATATTCAACTTTGGCAAGTCCAAAATCAATCAATCTTGCTTTTTGATCATGAATCAGAATGTTGTTTGTTGAAAGATCGCCATGGGTTATTGCAAGGCAATGCAGTTTTCTTATCGCCTTGCCCGTCTCTATCAAGAAATCATGCTTTTTACTTAGTTCATAATCACCCGCTAGTTTCGTTTTGAGCTCCTCTCCCTCTAATCTTGTTTCAATAATGTAGCCCCCTTCCAAATCTAAATCCAGCAAAGCAGGCACATCTAAACCCGAATTAAATAATCTAATCAGTAACTTAGCCTCGTTTAGCATTCGTTTGGTTCCAAGCCTATGGTCTAAGGCAGGATGTCTCCATGATCTCGGCTTTCTTACCTTCTTGATAGCCTGCTTGCCTAGAAAGGTTCCAGACCAGACTTTTGCTTCTGCGCCAATGTGCAACACAGAGTCCTCCACGAAGTCCATGATGTTCGGATAAACAAGTGGTAGATGAAATGAGCGGAAGTTGAGAATAAACACAGCGCATGTGGCATATTGGAGCCCAATTCCGCGTAACCCTCAAAGGTGAGTACCCATAGGAACAAAGAAGGATGGATTGCGATGAGCAAGAATTTTAGGTCTGCGCGCATAAATGCAATGCTGATTTGTGTCCTAACTTTGTTGATTGCAGACCTTGCTCCAATTGCTGTTGCTGATAATAATCAGGAACTAAACAAAAGTGAAGTAGAGCCCCCTATTCTGATTGAAAATCTTCCACCTTTGATGTGTGGAAGCGAATACTGCGAGATACCTGAAAGAACAATACTGCGTGAGGATAAACCAGCCAGCGAGGATTATGGTTGGTGGTTTTCGTATGGCCCAGATTTGGATTTCAATGGAATGGATGATAGGCTACAAAGAGTAATTGCAGGAATGGATTCTGAATCCCCTACTTCCGTCATGGGTGAAGATGGAAAATTGACAACAGCGATAGTTGTTGATTATGCTTGGCACCCCACTCCTGAGGATGAGTCGAAATTACGAGAAATACTTCTCAGTCACGGTTGGTTAGGAGAAGAATCCGGTGCATGGTTCCAAACATTAGATAGTATTGATTCGATTTCGGTGGATAAAGTACCTGTGTCGGCTTTGATTGAGATTTGGTCACTTCCTGAAGTAGTAGTTATAGAGATGCAAAATGTACTCGCTCCAAGCAATGATATTGCCGTCAAAGCAGGCAGAGTCCAGCCTTCAGATGTTTACTCCAACGATGCATATGGCCAAGGATACACTGGAGAAGGTGTAGTAATAGCAATTCTAGACACGGGTGTTGACAATGAGCATCGGTCACTAAATGACTTCGATGATCAAGATGATGCACCAGATCTTGATCCAAAATCATATGATGATCACAAGTGGTTAGCAGGTTATGATGCAACATCTTCTGCTTCTAACCCAGATGGTTCTCAGGATCCAGACGACGGTCAAGGACATGGCACTCACGTCGCAGGTTCAGCCTTGGGTACAGGAGGCTCCAGCCGTAACCACATAGGAGGGGCACCTGGGGCACATTTAGTTGATATCAAAGTCTTAACAGATGCTGGTGGCACAAATTCTCAATACTCTCTCAACGGTATTCAATGGATGATAAATAATGCCAACAATGATTGGGGCGGTAATGGGTCTGCGGAAGGAATCCAAATTGGGTCTATGTCATTTGGGAGCCTTTCCTCCCCTCTTAATCCAGGAGATCAAGGAGACAATGGTTCGGGTGCCGAGGCTAGATTAATCAACAACGCAACAGAAAACGGAATCATATGCGTTGTTGCGATGGGAAATGATGGTACTCAAAGAGTCCCTTCTCCTGCTAGCGCAGATGGAGCGATATCTGTAGGTTCTGCCAATGACAGAGGTTCGGTAAATAGAACTGATGATGGAGTGTCATCATTCTCCAATTACGGTCCAAGATTAAGCGATGATGACGATGATGATTGGGATGAACTAAAACCAGACGTTACAGCTTATGGTAGTGGAATAATGTCTGCGTCAGCTGCGACTGGAGCCAGTTTACCCGGTCAGCCAACACGCCCGATGGCAGACAATGATTACGATGAGAAGGATGGAACGAGTATGGCTACGCCTCATGCTTCAGGAATAGTTGCCCTAATGCTGCAAGCTAATCCAGATTTAGACCCGTATGAAGTCAAAGATATATTGAGAAATTCCAGTGAATCTAGAGGAAGTGCATCTGAAACAAGTGTCTCTGATAGATGGAATGACAAGTGGGGCTTTGGTCTATTAGATGCCTCATGTGCTATTGATACCGCTCTAGAAAGAGCGTGTTCTCCACTCGAAGGCGGAGGAGGAGGGGTTGTTACTCCTCCACCAACTGGAAATGGTACTGATTTTGATGCTACAATTAATTCTCCCGAAAACGGAACCTGGCTCATTGCTGGTGACTTCATGCGAATATCTGGAACCATTGAGGACCCTGATTCCGAATACGACCGCATAGAATTCAAAGTAGAGCGATCAACAGGTAGCGGGACGCCAGATTTACTGAAAGATTGGACAATTGCTGGCGGTGAGTTGGATTCATGGTATTACGATTTACTTCTTCAGGAAAATTGGATAATTACCGAGGATTTCTTCTTGATAATCAGTGCTAGAGCGATGGGGGAGGATGCGGAATCCGCAACTACGATAGCATGGACTAAACTTGGTAAGATGTCGATCAGTATCAGCTCCCCATCAATCGGTAGTGATCTAATCGGTAATATTCAATTTAGCGGAATAGTCCATGGTATAGAACACGGCGATGTTGAGTACAAAATAGATAACGGTGATTGGATTCTAGGGCAAACTTTGCCTGAATTAGAGAATGGTAATCAAGAATGGAGTTTCTCTTGGGACTCTACCACCGTTGATGACGGCAATCACAGAGTATCGGTTAGAATGGTAAACAAAACAGGTGTTTCAACGGAAACCACTTCCAGAACTTACAATGTAGATAATCAACCTGCTGCGCCGGCATTTAGATTTGTTGGCACTGTAGAAGTTGTAAGTGAGAGTCTGCCAGTTTCGAAGGTTATCGCAGGCTCGATAGTTGAAGTTACATTCTCTGTAACTAACTATGGAGACTTAGATGCAAGTGATGTAAGGGTGTCGCTTGAAGCTCCAGGAGAAGATTCGGATATCTATCCCAGCGAAAAAGAAATTCAGTTACTAAATGAAGGAGATGTTAAGGAAGTCACTTTGTATTGGTCTGCTACCGAACCAGGATTACATCAGGTTTCCATAATCATAGACCCCTATGAGCAGCAAAGCGAGTTTGATAGAACAGACAATACTCACTCATTTGACTTCTTGGTAGAGGAAAGACCAGTCTCTCCAATGCTAAGGTTCAAGTCTGGCTCGGTAACTACCAAACCACTTATCCCTCTCCCAAACCAAGCATTCGATATCCAAGTAAGAGTGGATAATTTAGGACAACAATCTGCTTCCAACATCGAAATTTCTCTTGAAAAGTTAGATGAGTCGGTTACAGCGTGGGTAAGAGTAGGTTCGACCACCGCAACGTCTATCTCAGGCTCATCCACCTCATCAGGAACTTTCTATGCAACCTTTGCGGACATAGCAGGTGATGTTGGTGCATCAAATTACAGAGTGGTAATCAATGGTAATGATGTCGACTCTGAATTCAATACTCACAGATTCAATGTAATAGTGGATAATTATTCTGTTGGCTCGGCATCACCAATTCTTCTTTCTGACACAGAGACCTTTGTAGACATGTGTGCTTCAGATGGAGGTATTGTATTGTTCGTAACCGAGGAAGGTAAACTAAAAGCAAAAACACTAACCTTTGGAAAGACTACTAGCATTCAAAGCGATATTTTGGTTGAGGAATTTTGGGGAGGTCAATTCACCTGTGAAGCAAGGTCAGATGATTTCATTCAGATGGCTTGGACAAGAACAGCCCCTGATAATTCAGGATACACTCTTACTGACATAGGCACATCTTCAATATCCAGCAGAGGCGATTTAAACCAACCTCAGTTTTTGATGACAAAAATCAAGTTGTCCGAGGGTCAATATTGGGGCTTTGATATGGATGAGAGAGACGGAGTGGTTCTTCTAGCGGGATACCATAGAGATATCGCTACTGCTGGCTCATGGCAAGATCTAACATCGATATTCATTCTTTCATCCGCTTCACCGGATGTTCCTGGTGCTTGGGATAATCCAACTTATCCAATTACAGATATTGATATCCGTTCTAGTTCCGCTCAGCCTTTACAGATTGAACTTGGAGTAGAACATACTCACATGCTTTATCAGGAGATGAGAGATGACGTAACTGGAATTGAGAGACCAGGTATGATGTATGCTCATGGTGATTACGATTCACCATCTTGGGGCTACTTAATCAGCGTTGGTGATCATGCTTCTAATCCACAACTTGAGGTAATTTCTTCCTCTGGTACAGATGTGTTAGTAGGAGCATGGATGAATGATGAAGAGCCGAATTCACGATTGGAATATGTTTTGACCGATGATTCTTGGTCTGCTCAGACCAACATGTATGTCGATGCTCCCGGAATGACTTATGTTGAACTCGTGGATAAGGGTGATGGGGTACAATTATTCCACGATCATATCAGTATATTTGGTCCATCGGTTTCGTATGGAATTTTCTATGATCTACACAAAGATGTTGAGTTTGGTGCATCAATGTTAGTTACCGAGGGGATTTTACTAGGCGCAACCTCTCCTAATGATGATACTGCTCTTTTGTTAAGTTCCAATCTTGGCTCCTTGTCAATCAAGGGTGTTGCAGAGATTGTGCCCCCGGAGGGTTCGGAAACTTCTTCATTTTTGGATATTTTAATGTCTTATCTCCCTGGTGATGACGCCAACCAGTTGGTAATATTTTCAGCAATTATTGGTGGAATGACCCTATTTTTAGTCGCTATTGGCTTTACCTTAACAAGGGCAAAGCGCAAAGTTGAGGATGAATCTATCAAAGTCTTTGTTGGTGAAGAGGTAGAGGTGATGATCAATGTCATCAACGAAGATGCTGAGATGGCTGTAAACTTGGAAGACGAAATTGAGATTAGAATGGGAACGGATTCTGTTGTTATTGAGGACGCTGTGGAAGAGCAATCCCTTGGTGATGCACTTGAAGAAAAAGCGAATTCTGATACCGATAATGAAAGGCTTCAGCGCAGAGTGAAAAGGAAATTGGAAAGGGAGTTGAAGGAAAAAATAGAGTCTGATATGGCTAAAATGAAGAATCCACCGCTCCCTCAACCTCAAGTCTTGCCTGCAGAACAAACATTGCCTATACCAGCCAATATACCTCCAATTCCGGAATTAGGGGAATTACCTCCGCTTCCGAATTTAGGTGAACTACCTCCACCAACACTTCCTCTACCAACTCTAGAAAAGAATGTGACTTGTAAAGCTTGCAATGCTACATTTACTGTTAAAGATTTGATGTTGAGCAGAATGCCTTGCCCGGTTTGTGGAGAGGTTTGTGAATTCTAGGTGTTAGATATGTGCGGAATATTTGGTTACATTGGTCCTAAACAAGTTTCTAACATGCTTGTAGAGGGTCTGAGAAGACTTGAATATAGAGGCTATGATTCTACAGGAATAGCTGTCAAGAATGGAAACATATCTATCTTCAAGAAAGTAGGAAAAGTAGCGGATATGGAGTCTATACTTCCTAGAACTATTCATGGGACAGTTGGAATTGCTCACACAAGATGGGCAACGCATGGTGGTGTAACTGATGAAAACGCACACCCGCATGAATCATTTGATTCTAAAGTAGTAATCGTCCACAATGGAATTATCGAAAATTCTCGCTCCCTTAGAAAACACTTGGTTTCCCAAGGAATTCATTTGAACAGCGAGACTGATTCTGAATCACTCGCCCACATGATAGCAATTGAATTAAAGCAAGATAATAACCCATTAGAGGCAGTTAGGAGATGCTTGAAATCTGCTATCGGGACTTGGGGCTTATGTGCTTTGTTTAAAGAACACGATTTGATAGTAGTTGCAAGAAATGGATCTCCAATTGTGTTAGGTCAGGGTGATGGAGAAACTTTTGTCTCAAGTGATCCACATGCCCTTACTCCTCATACTCAGAGAGTTGTTTATTTGGATGATGGGCAAGTTGCTGTTTTAGATTCGAATGGAATCGAGGTTAGTCAATTACATGGTGGACAAATCGATACCAATGTCACTCTTTTGGAAAATGAATGGGGCGTCGCTGATTTAGGGGAGTATCCACATTTTATGCTCAAGGAAATTTACGAGCAACCAGAAGCACTGAGGCAGTGTGTAAGGGGAAGAATGGACTTGGCTAGTGGTAATGGAAGGCTGAGGGGTTTGAAAATAGGTCCAGCAGAGCTAAGAAAAGTACCTCACATTAGAATCATTGGTTGTGGCACTGCTCTGCATGCAGGAATGATTGGTCAGTTGATTATTGAAAAAATGGCAAGGCTACCTGCAGTTTCTCATGTCGCAAGTGAATTCAGGCACAACGACCCAGTGATTAATCCTCAAGCACTTCATTTTGCTATTTCTCAATCAGGGGAAACTGCTGACACTCTCTCAGCGGTTAAAGAAATCCAACTCAAAGGTGGACAAGTCCACGGGGTTGTTAATGTGGTAGGCTCTACGATTGCAAGACAGTGTGGCACAGGAGTTTACATCCATTCTGGACCGGAACAAGCTGTTGCATCAACAAAGGCATTTTCAAACATGGTTGCAGCATTATCTATGTTTGCAATTCAAATTGCAAGGTCCAGAGACCTCACCAAAGAAAAAGCAGTTGAATACATTTCAGCACTCGAAAAAATACCTGACCTCATTGAACAATATTTACAAAATCAGGGTCCAATAATGGAAGCAGTAGAAGCAGTGAAAGATGCTAAATCAGTTCTGTTCCTTGGTAGAGGAGTAAGCGCTCCAGTAGCAGCAGAGGGTGCCCTGAAATTGATGGAAGTTGCTTACATTCCGTGCCTGTCATATCCTGCTGGAGAGATGAAACACGGACCTATTGCGTTACTTGAAAAAGGCTCACCAGTAGTGATTATTGCTCCTAATGATCACGTCAAGCAGAAAACAACTTCTGCAATCCATGAATGTAAAGCAAGGGGTGCAAAAATCATTCTAATTCACGAAGAAGGAGATGACATTTCACAAGAAGGCGACATAAGCATAGAAGTTCCAAAAGTTCACAGCATGTTTTCTCCGTTGCTTACTGTAGTTCCATTACAACTAATCGCCTACCATACTGCTCTTGAATTAGGTTGCGATGTAGACAGACCTCGAAACTTGGCTAAGTCAGTTACAGTTGAATGATATCAATCATCAAGATATTCCTTTAGAGAGTTAATTGGTCCAATTGCACCAGGATCTTTGCCTTGCACGAAGGCAAGAGCGATACTTAGCCAATCCATCAATATACATAGGTATAGTTGCTTTTCTAGTAATGAGGATCCCTCTGCATTTAACTTCCAAGCAGCTTGAGTTCCTAAATGACCAACCATCCAGTCAAATCTCTTCATTATTCTAGGATTAAGATCTTCATGAGTAAGGACGAATAATGCTTGGTGTTCGACCATTGAATCCTGGTCAGTCCCTACTCCTCCCCAAGCCACTGATTCATTATGATTCATTTCAGGAACTATTCCTACCCTTACAAAACGTGCAGAGTTTTCATTGATTTGGTTCTTGAATCTATTAACACAACAATCTAGCTCTGTTGGTCCCCATATTGCGATATTTCGGTCAACTAACTCATTAGCGATTGATAGCAAATCAAATTCATCACCTTTTGTTATGTCAAATTTAGAATTGGCTGAGCCTAATCTCTCAATTAGATGATTTTGCTCATCAATAGAAGAACTTGGCAGGATCTGTAATGATCTTAAAATTCCTAATTGTCGTGAGAAAATATGACCGAATGCAGTGCGTGGTGGCTGTCCTCCTATGCTTGGAACTAGGTTCATGTTAGGGTATTTCTCGCAAAGACCTGCTAGAATACCTCCTGTAGATATTGCTATGACTTCACAACCAATTTTGGCAGCCGCTTCAGCCGAGGATATTGTTTCTTCAGTATTCCCAGAATGTGATGTGGCTATGACTAGCCATGAGTCATTAAGCCAATTTGGTATGAAATATTCACGGTGTACGATGACTGGAACTGCCCCCTCGTATTTTGCAAGGGTTGAGAGGAAATCGCCTCCTGCTGCAGAACCTCCCATTCCAAGACAGAGTACACCTCTGAATTTACGTTTAGATAATTTTTCCAACCATGGGAAAAGAGATTCATTGATTGCTTGGAAACCTGCATCTAGATCTTTAACTAAACTCTGAGTAAACCCAACAATCCCTTGTTTATCCTTTTCTTTAATGCGGGAATCAAAGACCTCTCTACTGATTCCCATAATATCGCCCAAGTTTCTTTGTCTAAAATGTCCTTTGCTGAATTGATAATTCAAAAAATGAGTTAATCTCTCTCAAGTTTTGGTAATGATAACCATTCTCCCTGCCTCTTAGTCAATAGTAAATCTTCACCTACGACATGGTCATATGCCTTTCTAACTGCTTGCATGGTCCAATTCTCTGGATCTAAAAATTCCGCTACAGAATCGTCTTCTTGAATAACCCCAACACGGATGAATTCATGCTTCCTAGACACGACCTTTGCGCTTTCAAGATCTCTCCAAGTTGCACCAGTCCGTTCCCTTCTCGCTATTCTGGTAAGGACGGCTCCATCATTTCTCCAAGTCATTACTCTCCAGAGGTCTCCACGCCATTCTATCACATCCCCTAAATCATAACCAGGTTTTCGATAAAGAAGTGTTAGTCTTGTCACATCAACTCCTTCAGATCTCCCAACGACAGTCATAGATTCGTTTACTTTGCCTCCATGATTTTTGATTAAGTGCCTACCCCATGACCTAGCAAGCCCTTTAGATCCGAGTACTACGTCATATCCACCTTGGACCGGACCTTCTGAAGTAATGAAAAACATAGGGTCATCAGCCATTTCATCTAGAACCTTGTCAAGTGATTGCCTTAATTCATCTAATTCGAAACCTTCTAATTTCCTGCCAGTAGATCTCAATTGGACAGTTGCTTCGAAATAATTCCCAGCTTTTCTGGTACATGTTATACAAACTCCATTCGATCTTCTTGCTCTCATTGTGTGTTCTTCTTGAAATAATAAATCGTCGACAACACCTTCTATTTGTAGGTGCAAAAGGGTATGTCGATCCGTTATGACTTGAGATGCAGAACCCAATCCAATATCTTCTGCCCTTTCATGGAAAGCCACATTTCTTTGGATTAATTCATCATATACATCCTCGTCACTAAGTTGGGTCCATCTTCCTTGAATTTCTGTCATACCACATCTTGCACATCGAACCCATCCAACGTTCTCTGGTACTATCGCTAACTTGGTGCGCACTCTAAGACAAGGTTCGCACATTCTGTCTCCGTACAACGGTGGAGGGTCACCGCAGACTAAACAAAATGCATCACCTAACTCAGACATTTAATCACCACTTGCAATTACACGCTCTTGCCATAAGTTATCAAGATGTTGAGATTTTCGAGAAAGAAATGCTTCTATTCTTCACTAAGTTGCTTATCGAGGGACTTTCTTAAGGCTTCGATTCTGTCTTCCAATGAGTTAGATCGAGAAAATACTGTATATGTCCAAATTCCTAAACCTATGATCATTCCCAAATAAGCAATCGCAAGATATGTCATTCCTTCCATTTACTCACCCTCCAATTTTGTTTGTAATTTTTCGAATTCGAGTTCCAGTTTTGTCAGTTGCATACTTGCCAAAATGTGTCCAATGATGAAAATGGTGAATGAAATTGCACCCATTGCTAAGACTAGACCCATTTCTGGGGCTAGAGAGCCATCCCCTCCACTTGCTACAACCGGTCCAGGGTGTCGGATTTCCCAAATTCTTGTTGCAACGTAAGTAACAGGGACCAGAACAAATCCGTACAAACCAAAAGTAGAGAAGGTGTCTCTACTTTCAACTCCGTCTGGTTGACTTTTCTCTCCAAGAACTAAAAATATTGCAAGGGCAGTCAAAAGTGCGAATGTATTCAATCTAACATCTGTCCAATCCCATGGGACTCCCCATTCTGCAGAACCCCAAATACAGCCTGACCAAACGGTCATCAAACCTGTCGCTAAGCCTGCCTCTGCACCCGCAACATGTAATCTCCATCCTAGGGCGCTTCTCTTGAAAAACCACAACGCAGAACCCACAAATAAAACTCCAAATGCTATCATGGCAGCCCAAGCACTTGGAACGTGCCAGTAAAAAATACGCTGTGCGGCAGGGTTTTCAAAAGCATCAATCGAAACGGATGGAGCCCACAAGAATCCCATTCCTAGCGTTGTGGCTATTCCTATGAAACCTACAGAGGTAATCACCGCTGGAAGCCCCTTCATGGTTAATCCAACAAGCGAGCCTTATTCAATATGTATTAGTCTGAAATAATCATATTATGTCTAACAGAGTCTCTAATATTATTACATATGGAAGCGCGACAAAAGGCAATAGGATTCTGAACATAACTGCCCTTGGGCGGGCTAAGCGCAACAAAAATACTTCAATAGATCTTGATAATTGTGAAAAGGATAAGGTCGTAAATGATCCGACTAAAATCCAAGCTGATAAGATCATAGAATCCATAGCAAAAAGTGCCAGCAATGTTACAATAGCTCCAACAATTAGGGGAGTGATTAAATCATTTGGAAGCGGATTATTAGCAGAAATTCTTTGCCATGATCTGCCCTCTGATAAAATTCTAACCGTCGGGTCCCCGATATTTCCTGCTGCGAATGCAGGACAAAGGAGTAGGATTACTCGTTGGGAATTTGTTAGATTAGCGAACTGATTTTGGTCGAAAATCAAAGTAAGTAAAAACACAACAAATAATGCCGAAACCACATTACTACCAAGGCTTGCAAGGGTTTTTGTGTTGATAGTAAAACCTGTTTTAATTGAAATTAGTAATTGATTTCTTGGGTATGATTTGCCAACTACCTTCCATTTATCTCCCTCCTTACCGTTAAATTCCGCATAACTTCCGTCATCAAAAGAATATATTCTATCACATATCTCTAAGAATTTGGTATTGTGACTGGAAATTAGTATTCCGTGCCCTCTTTCTTTAAGCTCGACTAGTACATTACAAAGTATTTCTATGCTCTCATCATCTAGACCGCTATCAGGCTCATCGAGAATAAGGGCTCTTCTATCCGCACTTACCATCCCGCACAACAAGCCTGTTAGGACACTTAATTTTCTCTTCTGCCCACCGGATAATTTCAGAATTAAATCATCAATTCTATGGCTTAATTTGAATATTTCAAGAACCTCAAAAAAAATATCTGAACTTAATGATGAATTATATTGTGAACTTGCGTATTCTAGATGTTCTCTTATCGTCATAGATTCAATTAATCCATTGTCCTGTAGTGTCAAACCTAGGGGATGTATCGGTAATTTCCTTCTTCCCTCAGAATCCCTGATTATTTTTTCATAAGCAAACGCTTGTCCTGATTCAAGCCTTAGCAAACCACTAATCGATTCAATGAGCGTAGATTTTCCACTTCCATTACTACCACTGATAACCAAAATTTCTGATGAGTTCAAAACGAAATCTAGGTTGTCAATAACAACCTTTTGACCTCTGCGCACGGTAACGGAATCTAGTCTCAATAATTCCGTCATGACAGTTCCTCAGAGTTTCTTTTCAATTACATTTCTATTTAGGCCATAGGAAATGCGAATCATCAAATGAACATTGTATTTGTGGACCAGTTTTTCTCTCCACTAATCCAAGTGGTTTACCACAAACTGGACACTCATTAGAGTCTGCAAGGGCTTCCATCCAAGCGATTCTAGTTTCCAATTCGTCTCCTTCTGATTTTAGTTTGTTCAGAATTGATATTGCGCTTTTTGGTACATCATGACCTGCTTCAGTCCATGGGTCTTCTAATTGTGACAAGTCGATCATTTGCTCCTTTATTCTACCTCGATTTTTGAAATCGGTTCCTGAGGGACCTCCATCTTCAACCCCCAACTCAAAAGGTCCACCCTTTGCAACTGCAGGAAGCATAAGATAAGCAGCCAAAAATCCTCCAAGGTGAGCCATATGGGCAACGTTACTGTAGTCTCCATTAACAGATCCAAACCATCTGAATATCTCCAATCCAAAGTACATCAAGGCAATCAAAGTGATTGGCCAAGGTCTAATCAAGAGGATGGGGAATGGTATCTCATCTTTGGGCCATCCTGCTAGATACGCACCTAGAAGACCAAAAGCAGCCCCACTAGCACCTAAAGATGGTGTTCCAGAATCTAGGTTGGCAAGTGTCCAAGCAAGTGAACCTCCAAATAGACCGATTGCATATATTATGATGTAACGCTTAGTTCCAAGCCTTTGCTCTAAAGGTACTCCTACTAAAGCTAGAATAATCACATTACCAAGTACGTGCATTAGATCATTTTGACTATGTAAAAATCCTGCAGAAAACATGGTATGGAAGTAATCTACACTCAAAGTACGGGATGGAATCAGCCAAAAATCAGCATAGAACCAGTAGTCAATCCAACCCCATCTTCCCACCGTACCTGCCAGTAACTGAACTAAGGCTCCAGCAAGTACAGCCATAGTGATTCCCAATGATACTGGTGTTTCATTTCGAATCGAGTAGACTATAGGTGCTATTATTGCTAGCAGCCATAGAACCAGCAGCCCTACTTCTACAGCATTAAACTGTAAAAACAGATAGGACATGAAACTGCGTGAGAGTCGACCTTTTTGTATATGTCACTCATCGAAGAGAATCAAAATTTGGTTTCCTCTTTTGAAGAAATGCTTCCACTCCTTCCTTGAAACCGTCGGTAAGTCCCGATGCTTCAATCAAAGTACGTTCATGGTCAAGATGTTTCTTGAAATCATTTTCAAATGCTACATCAAGCAGATGTTTCGTTGCCTCTTTAGTATGTGATTGCCAACTGGACCACTTTAGGGCAACATTCCTTGCTTCTTCGATTAAGTCGCTTTCCACGATTGAATCGATTGCTCCGTAAGCATGACATTGTTCTGCACTCCAAATTTGGTTTTCAAGGAAAAATTCCCTTGCCTTCTGCAAGCCAACAAGCCTTGGTAGAAGCCATGTTGTTCCTCCATCTGGAGAAAGACCCATGCCCGAATAAGAGGCAGCTATCTTTGCTTGTGGGGATGCAATTCTGTAGTCACAAGCAAGAGCAAGACCCAATCCTCCTCCAGCAGCAGCACCATTTATTGCAGCAATACAAATCGTTGGAGATTCTCTCATCTTTACTAACAGCGGATGCAGCAATCCAGTTAGGTATCTAATCAAATCAACAGATGTGTCGTCTTTTATCGATTCTGCAAATGCTTGAATGTCTGCTCCAGCAGAGAAGAATTTTCCATCACCTGTGATCACTATTGCCTTAATCTCTTTATCATCAATGCAATTTCTAATCGCTTTTGCAATGACTGGCATAGACTTACGAGAAAATGATGCGCTAGCAGAGTCTCCGCTTAGTTTGACAAGACAAACCCCATCAGCGATTGTACTGACTTCAACAGTAATTTAGACCACCTCAGAGTTTGATGTTAACGCTCTTTACTTTGGTGTAGAAATTCAAGGCATCCTTGGATTGCTCTACGCCTATTCCAGATTGTTTCCATCCTGTGAAGGCAGTCTGGGGGAATGTAACTGGATATTCGTTGATTGAAACCATACCAGATTCAAGGTCTCTTGCAAATCTGTGAGCCCTGCTCAAATCAGTTGTCCAAACACCATTTAGAAGTCCGAAGTCCGAATCATTTGCCATAGCCATTGCTTCTTCTTCAGATGAGAATTTTGTTACGGCTAAAACTGGACCAAACAGTTCGTCTTGGAATAGCAGATTTTCGGTTGTAACTTCTGTGACAACAGTCGGCTCCATGAAGGCACCAGAATCTAGTTCTCCACTGATGGCATTGCCTCCGATGACTATCTTTCCACCTTGGGCAAGCCCAGAATTTAGTTTTTCTAGCACTTCTGCTCTGTGGTTTTGGTGAACCAAACTTCCCATTCTTACACCCTCACTCATGCCTGGGCCAATCGGCCATTTGGAAATCTCAGTAACTATTGCTTCCACCAGTTCATCATGTACATCTTCATGGACTAATAATCTAGAACCTGCCCAGCACATCTGGCCAGCATTCATGAATATTCCAAAGCAAACAGCCTTTGCTGCGTAACGGATATTTGCATCCTGGAAGACTATATTGGCTCCTTTTCCTCCTAGTTCCAGGGTAACTGGAGTAAGGTTTTCACTCGCTTTTGCCATTACCGCTTTTCCGGTCGGTACTCCGCCAGTCAAAACAATGCCATCTACGTCCTTGTGACCTGCAAGAGCATCTCCTATCAAACCACCAGAACCGGTTATTACCTGCAAGACGCCACTTGGTAATCCTACATCTGCTGCCTCAATTGCTTCTGCCCAAGCAATTAGGCTAAGCGGAGTCCAAGATGCTGGTTTTGCAATAATCGTGCAACCAGCCGCTAAAGCCGGTGCGAAAGAACGCAAAGCCAGTTGGAGAGGGAAGTTCCATGGAACGATGTGGGCGGTGACTCCTAAGGGTTGCCTTAGAGAATAATTGAATCTATCACCTGGAACAGGAATTGTAGACCCTTCTATTTTGTCGCTCAAGCCAGAAAAGTACTCGAATGTCCATGCGCCGTAGCGAATTTCGCTAAGTGCTTCGCGGAAAGTTTTTCCATTATTTTGGCTCTCTATTTTTGCCAAATTCTTTGCCTCAGCGTATGTTACTGCGGCAATTTTTTGCATGATTCTTCCTCTCTGAGCAGGATCCATTTTCTTCCATGATGCATCACTGAAAGCCGCTTTACTTGCCTGAACGCAACGCTCAACATCTCCTAAGGTTGCTTTAGGAGTTGTTGCTATTACTTCGCCATTTGACGGGTCAATTACTTCAGCAGTTGCCCCATCTTCAGAGTCACACCATTCTCCAGCAATCCACATTTTCTTTGCTTGCATGATATTACCCATTCTCCATTCCATCAAAAACTAATCCCATGTTATGAATCGGGAAAAATTGGTTCAACAAATTACCGTGGTCTTGAAATGCATTGGTTGCTGGGATGTTAACATGCAGATGAAGCCAGCATTAGCGGTGTTAGTAGTTTTGCTGACTATTTTTGCAGGATGCTTTGGTAATGGCGACATTATCGTGGATGAGCCAATTGATGATTCTGCTTATCCTCAGCCCTGGGAAAGAGCAGATTTGTCCTATGACGACGCCGACATTTACTCTCGTGTCACCGTGAACGGCTCCTACGGTATCGACGCTGTTAGATCTGTTTTTGTCCCCGTTGATACAATAACAGCAGCGGATGGTGGTGCAGGGCTTACTGGAGATGCTGAAGTACACTTAGGTCTATGGCTTCCTGTAATTGAAGGGTGTGATTGGGAAGCAGGAAATGTAAGCGAAGAATGTAAAGTTCCAGTCATAGCTGATGTTGGTCCCTACTACAATGACGGCGATGTTGACGCTCTTACTCCAGCAGACAGGCTCGGAAAGTTTCTGATCGAAAATTATGTTCCTCATGGCTATGGTGTAGCTCAAGTTTCAGTCTTTGGAACCGGAGAATCCAATCACTGCATGGATTTGATGGGGACCGATGAGCAAAGGGGGATTGACGCTGCAGTGTCATGGTTAGGTTCTCAAGGCTGGTCCAACGGAAAAGTAGGATTAATCGGAAAATCGTATGATGGTTCTACGCCCTGGCAGGCAGCGACATTTGGGAATCCATACCTTGCAACAATCGTTCCTATGTCTGGTCTGATTGGTGTCCACGAGTTAATGTGGAGAAATGGTAGCATGGAAGCAAGAGGGATGATAATGCATAATGGTGTCTATGGTTCCTTTGGAATAGATGGAGATAC
>CAXAGT010000008.1:0-45673 GCA_963968885.1 uncultured Candidatus Poseidoniales archaeon
GGTCTATACTTTGTAGGCGCAGGAACTCATCCAGGAGCGGGTCTACCAGGAGTAATTAATTCAGCAAAAGCCACTGTCAATCTAATTCTTAGAGAATGAAGTCGTTAATTGAAATTACTCAATAAGAATACTAGTCGTTCTAATTGGATGTTAATACAATACGTTTTCAAAACTAATCGGTGAAGACTCTAATACCCTCGACCCTGAACGCCAATATGTCAGAGAGCGCAAGTGCTAACGCGGGACAAAAATTCAGAATCGATGTGAGTGAGATGCTTGGAAAAATACCCATTGTCAGAAATTTTCGTTGGCAAAGGGAGTACAAGAAAGCAATGTCATTGAAGCATGAGCGAAGGGAATTAGTTTCGCATCATGCTGAGGCAAAAGTTGCTGCAACGCTAAAGAAAATCGATGGAATGAAGCATGTTGCGATGGAAGTAAGGGTGCCTGCTCCAGAATCAAATCAGAACGGGGAAGTTGACATAATTGCAATTCACGAGAATGCGATTCTTTTGGTTGAGGTAAAGAATTGGACAGGAAAAGTCATCCTTCATGAAGGGAAAATTCAGCAAAAGAAATCTAAGGGCAATGATGTCACAGACCCCGCATTTTCTAAATTGGAATTCAAAGCAGATTGCTTCAAGAGTTTGTTTAGGTCAAGAACTGGTAAAGAAGTTCCAGAAGTTATCACAATGCTCGTATTTTCGAATACAAATGTGGATTTAGGGGATTTACTAGCTGCTAGAATCGACGTTACAGATTTCAAAACTATGAAAGAATCATTCAACAAAAGACTAGAGCCACTATCCAAAATAGCTGCCAAGGACAGACAAAGTAGCCGTGAAATCATCGAAATGTGTGGTTCATGGGACGCAATTGAATTCAGGGGAGGTAAAGGTCTCAAAGGGGATTTCACAGATTCTAATTTGCCTAGTTTCATAGTAAGAGAAGACATACGTTCCGCACATTTCGAAAACCAGAACTCTTGGCTAAAAACCATACTCAATGGTCCTAAATTAGTTGCTACATTTTCAAGTTGGGAAGGTGAAAAATATAGTAAAGAATTTGGCATTGATGAAACCATTGATTTCGTTGAACCTTGGGCTAGGGACGACGATCCAACCCACAAATTATGGATGCTTTATGCATTGAGATTTGGTTACAGGCATGAGGTTGACTGGGAGAATCAAAATGAGGATAGGGAATTCTCTGGGAAAAATGCTTACAAGAATTTCAAGAAGGGCGAGAAGTATCATGGAACAGTTTTGCATTGGCTAGAAACAGGGGTTCTGGTACTTCTTGAAAATAGTAAAAAAGAAGACAACAAGGTTACAGGTATGATCTCGATTAAGTCCATGGGTAATACCATGGAAGTAGACGTCAAGAAAGCCATCTATGAAAAAGGAAAAGGCATTGATGTTGTGGTAACCTCTTCAAAATCAAATCGAGGAGTTAACCTGAAGATTGCTGAGGACTGACTACAGTCCTAGTTTTCTTTGCTTCATCGCTTCCATCGCAAGAGCAGAAAGAGCTACCTGAAGATTGTATGATGGTACGAATCCTGCCATCGGAAGCCGAATCACCTGGTCGCTAGCCTCGATAATTTCATCACAGATTCCATGCCTTTCAGCACCTACAACAAGCAGCACCTTTCCAGTCATATCTGACTCCCAAGGATGTAATTTTCCTACATCTTCTGCACTAATAATTCGAAAATCGTATTTTTTTGCGGTAGCAATAATTTCAGAAATAGTACTCTCTATGACCGGTAAGAATCTTATTGCTTTCATGCTCGCTTTTCGCATTGTTCTTTTTTCAACATGATTCATCGGCTCCGGCGGTGCGAGTACAACTCCATCAGCGCCACTGACTTCAGCAGTTCTTATTCCGAAGCCTAGATTTGTTGCATAACTAACTCCATCGAGCAGCCAAAGAAGTTCTGAATTGGCAAATAAATCATCTAAATTTTCTCGATGAGGTTTTCTTCCTACGAGACCTAGGATGCGAGGATGTTCGGGTTCGCCTTGTTTAGCGGGTCTTGCCATTCGCCAAAGATCCCTTTCACTGCCTTCTTCGATTGGGACACCTTTTTGCTCAGCCAGGTCGATGATTTCAGTCAGAATTTCTGACTTAAATTCACGCTCAACGAGGATCAATTCAACCTCGTCATTTTGTAGAGACTCAAGGACCTCATCCTCGCCTCTTTTCTGCAGCATTGTTACTCCCAAGAGCGAAGAGGTCATGAGATTGGTGGCTGTGGAATTAACATGGCAAAGGTCCACGACCCAAATTTTGTAGCTCTTGTTGAGAAAGCAAGAAAAAAAATCCCTGAATGTAATGCTGAAGATTTGATAGGTATGCTTGCTGATGAAAAGGACATTCTAATAATCGATGTTAGGGAAGCAGATGAATTTGCACGTGGATATTTGCAGGGTGCGGTGAACCTCAGCAAAGGCATCATTGAGAGAGATATTGCTAAGCAAGGAATAGACCAAGGTCACAGAATAGTCTTGTATTGTGGTGGAGGTTACAGAAGTGCGCTTGCGGCAGATAATTTACGAATGATGGGTTGGTCTAACGTCTATTCTTTGTGGGGCGGATGGAGAGCAATTCTAGCCTCTGATTTAGTTACATCAATTCCTCAATAGGAATTTTTATTTCTTCTATCTCTAGATTAATGGTGTGCTTGGATGTTTTTGGAGGGAATACTCCTCCACTTGCAGCCATGTCTAGTACATCCTGTTTTGTGATATTCTCAGTGCCGCAGTCGGGCCAAACATCCACTGAAATGTTGTTGTCGTTTAGATAATCGATCATTACTGCTGGAATTCTCTTGAAACCAAGTCTCAATGAGGCGTTATACCTATGATGTCCATCAAGAATTACGCCTGTATTCTCATCTACAAGAATTGGTTCATAGAAGAATTTAGCCTTAGTGATTTCTTGAGCAACCTCGTCAAGTCTATCCGGTTTGATTTCCTCATGCTGCTTGAGCCAAGCAATGTCGACTATCTCCAAGCGCATATCCTTTCCTTGTGAAACGGTATAATGATTATTACGGGCATAATTTTCTAGTTCTTGACAGGATGTTACTAAGATTAGAGAACTCGTTTTCATTCGAAATATTGAGTTCTAAATATTCTAGTGTCGATTGAATATTGTAATGCAGTTCAATCACGGACCATGGCGCTAAATTTGTTTGCAGGTGTGTTTTTCTCTGTGGTTGGATTGTGGTGTTTTATTGTGATTTATCAAACCTTCAAAAAGAGGAATAAAAATCCAAAAAATATGCCCGAGAGGATTAGAAGAAGTAATGGCAAAATAGCATATAAGGTGTAAATTCTCTGGGTTCGAAGAGTTTTGTCGCGTAAATAGACTCATAAAGGGTAGGCAAGTCGCCAAGGTGCTCAAAGAGCAGGTGTTCATTATGACAAAAGGTGTTTATCACTACGTTGGAGAGACTTGGAAGAAGCCTAAAGAGGGTCTTCCTCACATGTTCCGCCAAGAGAGAATGGCGGCTTGGAGAAGGGAGCCTGTCTTCACAAGGACTGAGCGACCAACCAGAATCGACGCCGCTCGCAGACTTGGATACAAAGCCAAGCAAGGTGTAGTTGTCATCAGAACAAGAATCCGCCGTGGTGGATTGAGAAAAGGCAAGGTCCACATGAAGAGAAAGCCAAGTAAAGCTGGTGTATCCAAGATTACAATGGCTAAGAATACTCAAAGAATCGCTGAAGAAAGAGTCAGCAGACACTACCCTAACCTGGAAGTTCTGAACTCATACTGGGTGGGTCAAGATGGTAAGCACAAATTCTTCGAAGTAATCATGATCGATACTCACCATCCTGCTATCATCAAGGACAAACAACTAGGAGTTTTCTCCCAAGCAAATGGAAACAATTCTCACCGTGGCAGATCTCACAGAGGACTCACATCCGCTGGAAAGAGAGGCCGTGGTCTTTACAACAAGGGTAAGGGTGCAGAAAAACTACGTCCTTCCTTGAAAGCAAATCTAAACCGTGGAAAGTGAATATTCAAGGATTTCTTCCTTGGGTTTAATTCATTGCCTACCTCGTCTTGGGGGTAACTGTACAGAAGATTCAGGGTGATGCATCAATGCCAGACAAACCGGTTTCAATATTGAAGGGAAAACAGGTTTATCTTAGCGATGGGAAAAAACTTGGAACCGTATTAGACGTAATTGTTGATAATGTCGAAATGCAGTTTACTCATCTTTTTGTCGTTGATTGTGACCCTGAGCTTGTAGAAGGCGGGATTCACGTTGCAGTTCCTTGGAGATGGATTCGTGGAATAGAAGATGTTGTAATTCTGAGATGGTTCCCACCAACACCTATTCCACTAAATTGAGGTGATTTGTTAATGTTTGATTTGCATGTTTTGGGAGTGGCTTCGGCAAGGCCAAGTCATGACAGAAACGTTAGTGGATCCATATTGAAAACAACCGAAGGATTAGTTTGTATCGATGCAGGTGAAGGATTTCAAAATCGGCTAGCAGAACAAAGAAAGCATATCAAAGCATTTGACTCAACCTCAAGATTGAGGGTTTCCAAACTCTCGGTTGTTCTTTTGACTCATGGCCACATGGACCATACTTGGGGCTTACTTCCTTGGATAAAGTCACTATCTCTTGAGGGAAGGATGGATGAATTACTAATCATGGGACCAACTTCAGAAACGGTTTTTTCCGGTTTATTGAATAGTGGATATGATTTTGAAATTCCAGATGAAATCCCAACTGCTGAATTATTCAGACAAATAAAACACTGGATAGACATGGGCGGAAAAACTAGTGAATTGAATTACAGGATAAGATGGGTACTTGGAGAAATTAACAGCAACAGATGGTTAGAGATAGACTCTGATTCAAAGCAAATCATAGAATTATCTAAGCAACCACAACCCAGCGGATGGTCTCAAAATTACGTAGAACCTATTGCTACTGTGCACTCTGTTCCTTCATGTGCTTGGAGAATAGCATCAAAGCCTAAACCTGGTAAATTTGATCGTGTTAAAGCCGATAATGCTGGTTTGAGCGTTGAAGAAAAAAAGCAATTATCATTAGGAATAGATGTGGTCAGAGGTGAAACTATCTTTGAGGCAAAAGGTTTCAGAAGCCAAGCCAAGAAAGGTAAGAGCATCGTAATCTCTGGTGATACTGCGGCTCCTTGTAAAGGTTTGAGTGAAATGGAGCCGGCTGATATTTTGGTTCACGAATGCACATTCTTATCCGAAAATGCTGACAAAGCAGATGAATATCTACATTCAACAACTCTTGGAGCATTGGAAAATGCTTTGAATTCTAAATCAAGATTTCTGGCATTAACTCATTATTCGGCTCGCATTGACGACATTGGTAAAGCTGGCTCAGAAGTGATACAAAATCTGGGAGGAAAAGAACCCCTAATCTGCACCCTAAACGACGGCGACAGGTTGCAGATATCCGAAGAGGGTGACATCAAACACCTAATCAAAAAAGGCAATGGATGGGAATGAATTTGGATTAAACGAACATACGCGAACTTCAAGTGTGTTAAGAATCACCGGTATCTATGCAAAGAAGGATAATCGTAACTCTCATCCTAGCTTCTTTGATACTTTCAGCATTACCGGCGCAATCAGAAACTTCTGGAAGAGCAGGAGATAATTGTGCTGAAGTAAGTCTTTCATCTATGTCAACAGCGGTTGCTATCGATGATGGAAACTGTGTAGTTGTTCCATTAGGGGAATTAACTCCACAATCCGTGTGGTCTGCAGATTTACTAATTATTGATGATGAGATAGATGTTTTATTCTTCGATGCTCAGGGAATAATTCCTTACGACCTAGATCAATCATACCGTTCTTCCTATCAATCAGCACCTTCAACAGAGTCTGCGATTGGAGAATACAAATTCGACTGGATGGTGCCTGCATCAATATCTGCTAAATCTTGGTATTTGATTTTAGATAACAAAGTACATCCTGGAGATCAAGGACAAGGCGATCAAGGTGGAAATCGTTCTACAGCATCATTCCTATTTACACAAATAAATCAACAACCCAACACATTATTCCATGATTTAGTAGAACTTCAATCAAATCAATCAACCAAACTTATCGGTGGAGATGAACTAAGATTAGACACTGGCACTTCCATACAAATATCGGTTGATTCGCTTGAAGGAAGTGCTGACCTATTAGTCCAAACAGAGTCAATCCATAATGCTTGGAATGAACAAAGTAGTGCTTCTGCCTCAATTTCCGGACAATCTATTCTCAACATTCAAGGTCAATCTACTCTACTATGGACTGTAACAGAGGATTATTCTAACCAACCATTGTACATAGTTCTAGATAATTCTGACAGACCAAGTGCAGGGGCACAAGAAGTCCCACGCTCAAGGACTACAGTTGAGATTTCACTTACTCCAATAGTTGATGCAGTCATCGCATCGGATGCCTCATCAATAGTACTTGGACAACAATTGAATTTGAATGCACAATCAAGTGCTAATTTAAGCGGTCAAATTGCCTCTTATGAGTGGGATTTTGATGCATCAAATGGAATTCAATACAACGATGCTAACGGAATATCGGCATCTAATTCCTGGGATGCTCCCGGAAATTATACAGTGAATTTGCAAATCACTGCAAATGATGGTAGAACCTCCCAAGATAGTGTGGTAATCACAGTTTCAGATGTAACAAGCCCTACTCCTGTAATTACTCAATCTGGTTCTGGAACCCCTGTTAATGAGGGCTACATATTGAATGTAGGTGATGCAATGTCTTTGTCATGTGCCTCATCAACGGATGATCACCAAATTAAAACATGCTCGTGGC
Organism: uncultured Candidatus Poseidoniales archaeon; assembly: GCA_963968885.1. Taxonomy (GTDB): domain Archaea; phylum Thermoplasmatota; class Poseidoniia; order Poseidoniales; family Poseidoniaceae; genus MGIIa-L4. Next base: position 6,844 of record CAXAGT010000008.1, read on the forward strand.
AAATCAACGGAAATAATGCTGGTCAGGAAGATCAAGTATTCTTCAATTATAGTGCCGTTGTTGATTGGGATGTAGAACTCACAGTTGAAGACATGTCTGGAAACACGGCTAACCTGTCTACGATTGTATCCGTAATAGATAATAGTAAACCAGTACTATCTTCCATGTCTACATCAACTCTGACAAAAATCGTGACCGCAGGGGAAGAAGTAACTTTCACGATGGCAGCAACGGATTCCTTTGATTCTGAATCAGTATTGAGATACCACTGGGACTTGGATGCAATCAGAGATGACGATGAAAATGGGAACAAGTTAGATGATCCGGATTTCACGGGGCAATCATTCACAACGACCTTTGAAGAAATTGGGAAATTCGATTTGACTGTTACCGTTTTTGATGCATCCAACAATTCGGATAGTTATTCATGGAGAGTCACAGTTCAAAATTCCGCTTCAGTTTCTAATCTGAATCAAATCATACCAGCAGTGGGAGCAATCGCTGGTTTAATTCTTGTAATCGGTTTGATTTCCAGAATCCGAAAAAGGAGTCTCTCAAAGCCTGTTGCTGCCGACGAAACAAGTTCCCAGGATGAAATACTGGAAGAACAAAAGAAAGCACAAATGGAAGCAATCTATGGAGCTCAACAAGAGCAACAATACTCCCAAACCATGGCTCCTCAGATGAGTCAAGCTTCTTCTGCGGCAGTATCTAGTGCAGCAAATGATTTGTTTACACAAAGACCAGAGTCAAATGCTCCCTATGCAGCAAGTCAAGGAGATGATTTGCTTAGTGCTTTGGAGGAAAGCTCGGCTAAAAAAGAAGATTTTTTCACCCCCGTTCCTGCTCAAGAAGTATCAAAAACACTTGAAGAGAAAACTGCAGTGACTTCTTCTGCAAACAGAACATCAATACAGAGCAGTGGTGTTTCATTACCGAAGAATATAGTTGAGCAAGATAAAACAAAACCGCAGGTTATTTTGGATGATGAACCAACAAAAGATGAGCCAGTAAAGAAAGTGCACGAGTGTACAGATTGCTCAAAAATTTTCGCTGTAAGAATTCCTGTTGGAGTGCCAAAGGTGAAAGCAAAATGCCCATCCTGTGGAAGCACACAAATCATCGCTCCCTAGTTTTTTTTGCGTTACTGAAAATAGCCAGTGTTAACGCAAGATGGGGATGAGTTATCATATTATGACGAACTCGACCAATCATGGGTGAGGGAAAACCGCGTTTGGTTTACGCCAGTTATTCTCACCAGAGGAACAATTCCAAGATTGCTATCATCATGCTTCTGTGCTTAATCTGCCCAGTTTTCCAGCCTGTGACTGCTGATGCTGGTTTGTCTAGTACTGACTTTGGAATATTGGATGCAATGTCTGATATTTATGACATTCAGCAATCATCAAATTCAAACGAAGAGGCAGTCGAACAAGCAAATCTGAAACTCAGTCAAGTTGATGCAGCAGCGAGAAGTGTTGAGACTGGTGATGCTATAGTTGATTCTGCAAATTATTTGGAAAACGTCTCATTGCGCGACACCAGCCCATTTGAAGCCAATCACCCCATTCCTTACTATTATCTTACAGATCCAAATACCCAGCCAGAAGGCTGGCCTGCGAATTTAGTTAACACGTTATTTTCTTTGGAGGAATGGGAAATAACCGATCCACTAGCGATTGGAATTAACACATATGCTCTGTACCTGAACTTCACAACTAAGAATGGGGGCTTTTCCTATGAATCATGGGATAAAGGCACCTTCACCGGTGATTTGGACCTATCAGGCGAATTTAATCTTGCAGAGAATAGAGTAGACATTGACGGTGATGGAATTGATGATGTTGCTGTTGCTCTAACTCTTCAAAGTCTTGGAGAAAGAGGGCAAGGTTGGGATATAGTAACGGGCAGTTCAATACTTGGAGCAATCGACCATATTTGGGTTAAACCAACTTTCCAATGGAGGGTTGATGCCCTTGATCTAAACGACCCGCTATGGGACGATATGGCTAGTTTAGAAGTTACATTGATGAAGGGATTTGCGTTTGATTTCACTCTACAAGAATCCGAATCATATGCTATGGTGCTAGACACAAGGTTTACACAGCCGCCAAATGAGTTCAGAGCAGGAGTCGGCATTGAAAGAATTGAGTTTTCTGTTGCAGATTCTGTTTCAACTGTGTTTGAATTAATCGCAGGTCTATTTGGAGGCGACCTTCCAAGCGATGCTCTAACTTTAACAACAATATCTGCACCATTTACTATCTCTCTTCAGAATCCTGATGCTGATCCAAGTAATCAACAAAGTGATTGCAGTGATTCAGAATGGTACAATCCCGTGACAAACCATTCTGCAGAAAGCAGGGAACATCGGTGTGGTTACGGTGTAGGTTTAGGATATGTTCACTTTGATAAACCCGATTCACAAGGGAATATCCCTGTTTTGGAGATGGGTTATGTTGACATTGGCATCCATCCAGTTGCAGGTTCCACAAAACTTCCTAACGAACTCGACCTTACACTAAGAAACGATAACGTGGGTCAAAATTCCTATGATACGGTTGAGTTGTTTACTGACGAGGATGCTGACATTGCGATTCACTATTACGAGGATCGCTCAAACGTGGCAGAAGGCTCTAGTCCTTGGGGAAATATAACTGATTCACGTGGTTGGATTCGAGGTCTTCCTAGCGGTAGTATGGAGGATGATGAAATCAATGCTATCTTTACAACAATTGGTGAACAACCTTCTTCGGTCAGTTTTGCGGGAAATGTTCCTGACCGCTTAGGATTCATAGTGGCAATCAAGAATTTCACAGGCGATAGTACGCCTAATGTAAATGATGCAAGCCTTCCAATCAATCCAGCAGACCCACCAAATACACTGATTTTAATCGCAGGAGTTGGTAGGATAGATTCTATCACTTATGGTTCAACTTTCATGCGTGGTGGATATGCGAACGATTCATCGTCTCTGTACCTTGAGATTCAGAATTTACCTGAAGTAGTTGTAATTCAAGGCTCATTCTTACTTCCTACTACTGGAATCAATAGGGTTAATTTCGACAACCCTGAACTGGGTGGTTTGACACAAATATTGGACAACACTCTCTTGAGTATAGTTGAGATAATTTTGGACATAGGCAACATTTTGAACGGAATTCCCAAAGCAGCCGTCGCAACTGCAGGCTCATCAGGAGGTACAATACAAATCGACTGTTATTCCCAAGTAAAAGTTACTCTTGCAAGCGGTCAATCTAGGCTGGACAGGGAAGTGGGTCTAATTTCTGCTGCACTAGCTTCATCAACCCAACCTTGGATTCCTGGCATAGATCACATTTTGTTAGCACAGGATGAAAATATCGAAACCGTTTTTGGTAGAGGTGGCGAGGTCACTCCATTAGTTCCGGTAGCAATGAGTGTTAGAATAGGAGGAATTCACCACGCAAAGCACTCTTTTGATGTTGACTCCAGTACAAGAATAATGACTCTAGAAGGTCAAAGCCAAAATGAGTTGTTAATTGGACACATTAATCACGATGGTCCAGATTTATCCTCAGGGTCGGGTCAAGCAGCAGTCATTTCCAACAGACCCGATATACTGAGTTTAACACAAACCCCAGATTCTATGGTATATGGCGCATCTCACCCAATCGGCACCATCACATACGGAGGAGTTGATGGCCTCCAACGAAACGCAATGAGCTTGGTAGGTCTTGCTTCTGAATTTAGTTTGATTTTGGGAGAAGAGGTTGGTTACCTAGCAAATGAGCCACTCCAAAAAATCGAAATTCAAATTTCAAATGCAACTAATCCGGTCACAATGGATGGAGATCACATGAGATTCTTTGTCGATGAAACTACAGGTGAATCGAGTTTGAGCATGGAGATATCAAATGTTACAAGGGCTAGAAGACTTTCGCCAATTGAGCCTGGAGCAATTGGTCCTGAGGGTAACTCTCGTCTTGAATTGGTTAGATCATCATCTGCAGTTTTCAATATTCTATTAGAAGATGAAAGCCAGTACGACGATCCTTTCCTGGGAATGAATGGCAGGATTCACATCAATCCTTTGCCTGCAAACATAACAATTGCAGTTCCGAGTGAGACAGATTCTTCTGGTTTAGAATTGCCAGATTTCGGTGACCAAGAAGGTGTAGAGGGACTTTCCTTTTTCCTGTCTGGGCTTGTTAATTTTGGAGATGGGGTAAACGGATTTATTCATGAAATGACCATGGATTTAGCTGGAAATACCGAACAATCAGATGATGATATAGCGTTCGAGATGGATGTATTCACGGGAGAATCCTTTGATGTTGTTTTGGACATCACCAAAGGGGCTACAGATACAGAACCTAATTGGAGGCATGGAGTATCAATGGATGTTCTTGAGCAATCAAGTCTAGTATTCAACTTCTCAAGAATACCGAAATTTACTGCCTCTAATAGGGACGTAGTTTTTGATGCGCTGGAAGATGGAATAATCGATGATTATGAATCAAGCTCAGTTTTGGGCGCTATGCTTGCGGCTGAATTGAATCAAACAGCATCAGAGATTCTAATCAAAGCCTTAGCTGATGGAAGAATTGATGATCAAGAAGAAGAAGAACTTGATTTGGACCAATGGGAACAATGGGGAGTCACATTTGATGGAAAACGCGCTTGGCATGCCAGAGTTTGGCTACCATCGCTCCCTTCAGGACAAATCAGTATGTCTTATGATTACAGGGTGATTGATGATGTCCCCACCTATGAAGTCTCCTTGGAGATGAATGACTGGCAACCTGAAATGGAGAACCTGGAGTTTGTAATAAACGGTTTTAACGGGCAAAATCTAGATGTGATTTTCAGCGGTTTGGATACTACCAAAATCAATGATGTTCGCGCCACTGCGTTGTTTTCTCAAGATACAAATCTAACAATTCCTAGACTAAATCTTGAAATGAGATATGATATGGGTGTTCGTTTGGATTATGCACAAGCAAAATTCGTCGATACCAACTTGAAAACACGAGCAGATGTTTTCCTAATGGGAGTGCCTCAACAGACTGACTTCACAGCCACTATCGGAGATATCTTGTTACTGGATGTATTTGTTCCTGAACAATACAGGGTCAACGGTCATTCTGCCGACTACCTAATGGTCCAACAAGCGATTTTTGCAGACGGGAAATGGTGGCCAGCAACGGTCTTCATGAGAGATTTACCAGCAGAAATGCATTTGGCTACCGAACCGAATACTAATTTTGACATAAGAGAAGATACAACATTCCAAGGGCTTCTAACTATGGATTATACTTCGAATACAGAAGACATGGATATGTATGTTGAGGCTAGTGGTAGGGCAATCGATTCCAAAGGCGATGTGGTAATGATGGCTGAGAACCTACCTAGGACCTTCAGGGTAAGTCCAACGGATGATTGGGGGGTCGAAATTGCTAGTAGCGGAAAAGGAGTAGAATCACTCTACATCAAATTCTCTAATTCACCATCTGCTCCTGGAGTTACGATGAAATCTGCAGAGATAATTGGGGAAAACCTCAGAGGCGCAACCGTCCATATTACCTGGGTTGCTGGGAATTACCCAATTTTCCTAATAAGCGATATTACACAAGGAAGGATTGTTGCTACTGCTAATGCGATGGTTGAGACTGAATACTACGGTCCACTCGCGCTAGATATAGATGGACGAGGTGTTCTACTGGATGCTCAATTCACTGGAATTATTCCTACCGCATCCAGCATTGGCGTGAATGGAATTGTCACCGATCTATCCCTAGTAGGATCATTAACGGGTGGTCAAATTGAAACACGTCACATTTTGTTCGCAGATCCTATCTCATCTGCAGCCGTAAGTTTGTTGGGGCTGGTAATTTGAGTTCAGACTTTGAATATGAAGTCAAGAACGTAGTCATGAATGAAGACGGAGAGATGCTGATTTCTGAGGATCAGATAACCGTTCATTCTTCTAGCGCCCAAGGTGAAGAATATGAGGAAGAGATTTACGATTTTGCCCAACAAGCAGCAACTAGGATAAAAGATCTCAGCAAAGAAGTTAATTTCACCCAAGTGGCTTTGGCTGGGCTAATTTTGGTAGGTTTGATTTTCCTGCTATCTGGAGTTTACATATGGGTAATTCCGAGAGACGTTGTTTCTGTCGATACAGTCTACATACAATCGGGTGGTCATATCATAATGAGTGAAATCAACAATGACGGGTCTAGAGCAATTACTGAATTAGAATACAGGTTCATATTCCTTGATGATGAGGGAAGAATTCTCAACAGTTCAACGACAGAGGTTGCGCAATTAGGATCTCATTCATCCGTGGCTGGAGATGATTTGGAATTCTTGATACAAGGTCACTCTGTTTGGGAGAATTATACCATTTCGATTAGTCTCGACTATGTGAATTACAAGGGCGAGAGAATATCGCAGACTTGGGACCATGAGGTTGGATATTGGGCAACAGAAGAATTCAAGGACAGAGCTCCGATTACTATTTGGCCATTCTAGCAAAAATTACTCGGCTTACCCTAAGCGATATAATTGACTTGATACGCCGTATAAATATGGCACGAGGTCGCTTGCAGTTTATTGCGCCGGCTTTAGTGTTACTTTTTATCACGTCAACATTACTTTCTGTTGAGATGGTCCAACCTGAAGAAACTGAACAATTAGTTGAGATTGTCCACTTCGAGGTATCAGCGGATACTTACAAAGATCTCGGAGGGCACATTTCAGAATACTCTTCTGTTGAACAAAGAGAAGTTAAAGCCCATTCTAGGATAGGAATTTGGGATGCTTCGGGTCTTGAAGTCTCAAGACCTTTACCCGCAGAGTATCTTGAACCAAGACAAGATTTGTCGCTGCTTCTAATAGATAATTCACGTCATTTTAGTGATGTGAGACAAGACTTAGACAAAATAAGAGGACTTGAAGTTAAGGAATACATTTCACCATCTGGGTTAATAGTTCAAGGTACTACAAGTGCAAGAATTACAGCAATGGGTATCGAAGGCGTTCAGAATACGCATGAAGTGCCGATTGCTTTGCTTCTAAGCGACGGAATTCTGGATGTTTTGCTTCTTGAACAAGGAGAGGATACTCTTCTAGACCAAGATATGAGAATAGATGGTTGGAGAAATTCGATGGGACCAACAAGTATGGTTAATCTCGTAGATAAGAGCGGCAACTCCATCATTCAAGATATGGATGATGTAATTGAATTGGCTTTTACAAATTCAAATCGTTGGGAAAGTGGTCGCTGGTCTGCAACCTTGAACACTGTAGATATAATCGGATTAATGAGACAACCCTCTGTAATGTACCTTGATTTTGAAATTCAAAATGAAATTTCTAATGATAGGTCTAGGGTGCACATGGGCGTAAACAATATCGCAACCCAATTTACTACAAATTTGAACGGTTCAGGAATAACTGTTGCCGTTGCAGATTCAGGTCTGGATGAGGATCACGGTGATTTTGGAAATCGAGTTAAAAGCAATACAGATGTAATCGGGGATGGTTCTACTGCGGACAAGCATTCAGGTCACGGTACGCATGTGGCTTGTACAGTATTGGGAGATGGATCTAGAGGCGGATATTCAGGGGTTGCTCCAGAGGCAGAACTAATTTTCCAAGCAATGGAAAGAGATAGCGATGGTCAGTTCTTGTCTCCCTCACTGAATTATATCATGAACCAAGCATACTCGAACGGAGCAAGAATCCACACAAATTCCTGGGGTTCATCATCCTCTGCTGACTTTGGTAAATATACCTCGCAATCAGAGGATATTGATGATAGAGCTCACACTTATGATAGATATTCGAGTGGCTATGAAGGATTTGTAATTCTCTTTGCTGCAGGAAATGATGGACCTAACACAGGCACAGTTGGTGCTCCCGGCACAGCCAAAAATTCAGTAACAGTCGGTAACCATCAGAATCGTTACGGAAATTCCCCTGACACAATGATGTCGGGATCTAGTCGTGGGCCTACTGATGATGGTAGAATCAAGCCTGATGTTGTTGCACCTGGGGGCTATGTTAGGTCTTGTAAAGCCCAAGAAGCAACAGATACAGGCAGCGCTACGTGGTCGAATAACTACTATCTTGAGTACACAGGTACATCGATGGCAACACCAAACGCGGCAGGAGTATCAGCGCTCATCCGTGAATATTTGGTAGAAATAGCTGGCAGACCCGAGCCTCAAGGAGCATTGGTCAAGGCTCTCTTGGTACTAGGGGCAGAAGACATAGGAACAAGAGATATTCCGAACGATGACGAAGGATGGGGTAGAATCAACGTCAAGAATACCTTGGCGCCATCGGAAGGGAGAGGTATATGGGTTGATGACAGGTCTAAATTATCGAGGACAGGGAATTCAAAATCGTATATTTTTAATGTAACTTATGCAAATTCTCCATTCAAAGCAGTACTTTCTTGGTCTGATGAAAGAGGATCAAGGTTCTCTACTAATCAATTAGTGAACAACTTGAATTTGAAGGTAATTTCTCCTGATGGTACTGAGTACTTGGGAAATAACTTTGCAAATGGTCGCTCGATACAAGGCGGGTCAGCGGATACGGTAAACAATCTGGAGGTTTTCCTTGTCGATTCAGCCCAAAAAGGAATTTGGGAAATCCAAGTAATTGACGGTAACCATGCCGGCTCATCCTCTCAAATGTTCGCCTTAGCAGTTAGCGGACAAGGTGTAAATGATTTGCGACCTGACCCAATGGTTGTGCCTAACGAGCTGAGTTTTGATGTCTCGATTCCACAAGTTGGCGAAGAGGTTGAGATTGACTCAAGAATTCAAAATGCGGGCAACGTAAAAGTTGACAGCCTCGAAGTCAGTTTAGTAGTAGACGATGTCACAATTGATACCCAGTCCGTATTTTTAGGTCCTGGTGGAATGAAAGACTTGTTTTGGACTTGGACGCCAACAGATTCTGGTGAATCTCTGATGGAATTCAAAATTGACCCTGATGATTTAGTTGAAGAAATACGCGAAGACAATAACATCCATGCAATTTCTGTTAATGTTACTGCACCAGGTGTTAAACTAAGTTCAGAAAATCCAATTGTAAAAGTCGATTCCGCACAAACCACTACTAGTTCATGGAATGTTTCCTTACAAAATACTGCATTGATTTCGACTAATGCATCCATGAGCACCGGATCAATAACTAGGATTTCCGATGGCTATCAGCCAAATTGGTACCTTGGCGCAACCAACTCTAACTTCACTCTTCAAGGTAGAGAATCAGCGAACATTACGGTAACTCTAGTACACAACCAAGCCCCGGAACCGGGGACTTACCTTGTAGAATTAACGGGATATGATGTCGATAATGGAGTCACTTACCCTACAAATTTGACCCTAGAGATCCCTGCATTGGCAGATGTTGATGTCTCCTTTGACTATGCGTCATTCCCTGTTCATCCTGTTGAAAATTCAAGTTACTCAATAAGATTTACAAATTTAGGAAATGATGCGATAGGATATGATTTATTCCTAGAAGCACCTACTGGATGGTCGGCTGGTTTCGATTCCTTGTCCAGTCAACCCGGTGCAAGTTCAGGCTCTACGGGACTGATAACTGAAAATTTCCCGATGGAAATTAATTTGACATTTACCCCTCCGGCAGTAAAAACTCTTGCTGGTGCGGAGAGAGTAGTGCGATTGACTGTGATTGCGCAGACTGATGCATCAGATTCTTGGGTTTTCGATTTACCACTCGAGGTTATCGAGGTCAATGACATCAGTATAAATCTTGAATCTGGGGCATCCCAACTTAACTCACTTAGACCGGATTCTCGTGTTACGATGATATTTTATGTGGAAAATATTGGAAACACGGATCTAAATCTAACCCCAAGCCTCCAACTTCCACTTGGTTGGTCAATAGTTAATTCACCAGAGATAATTGACTTAGGATGGGTAGATTCCTATAATTTCGCATACACAATAGAGGGAGATGGAGAAGCAAAGGGAGGAGAAATTGAATTGAGATTGGATAATCAATCAACAAGATTCACATGGTCTCGCAGTATTTCTGTACAAGCACTTGCTCAACCAGCTATCCAATTTGGTTCTGTAGAGGATTCTTCCGGAAATTCATGGACTACAAAGTTAGCATCTGGAACCTACACAGCCGGTGAAACTTACCAGTTTACTTGGCTATTGACCAATGACGCCAACGTACCTTGGGCTCCTAACGTAAACGCATATACTGATTCGGGTTTATTTGCGGATTGTGATGATGTAGGTCAAGTAACTAGTGGAAGTTTTGTCCCGCTTACTTGCACTGTTGTTGTTGATGCTAATTTATTACCTAATTCTGAACCAGTATTTCGCTTAGTTCTAAATTCTGAGGGTCAAGAGATTTCTGATTCAATCAGTCTTCTTGTTGCTAGCGTTAAGCAAGTAGAATGGGATGTTGAAATTCAAGACTCATTGGTAGAGGGCGAGGCTACTGAAATTGAAGTTCGGATTACAAATACTGGTAATTCTATGGTCTCAACAAGACTCTTGGCAACGGTGACTTCTGAATGGAGCCTTTCAGTAACTAGTTCAAGGCTAGTTGAAATTCAACCCGGTGAATCCGTTACGCTAGAATTAGAGATAGAGCCGAACTCAAACCCTGAGGCAGACATCAGATTATGGATTGAGGGTGATGACATAATCAATTCAGAAAATCGCATCTCATTAGAATCAGAGTCTCTTGATCCTACATCTGGTTCTTCAAATGTGTTGATTGTAATAATTGTCGGTGTTCCAATTTTAGCGTTATTAATTGGATATTTGATTTTGCAAAATAGATCATCTGAAACTAATTCTGGCAAGAAAAACTTTGCTTCCCTCTCCTCATCTACTTCACTAAATCATCCAAAGCAACCCATGAGTCCTCAACAACCTCAACTGATTAATTGCTGGGCTTGCCGAGGTCAAATAATTGGTAAGATGAAAGGATGCCCTGGTTGTGGGGCAAGGTATCATTTAGATGGTACCCCTGGGTGTAGTGTCTCGAGTTTGACGCAATGTGTGAACTGTAACACACCAACGTCGAAATTCTTAGACGCTTGATGATACATCAAGGGATGACCTTTTCATAAGGTGGCTTCGACCCGATGGCTATGAGCCATCGGCAATCAAGCGAAATAAAGGAAAAATCCCTAGGCGTTTTCCTGATGTCATTATTCTTGTTCAGCCTTATGACATCGTTCACCGGCGCCTTAGTTGAGCCGGTTGTCGCTGATGGTAGAACCGATCAATTTTCCGTATTTATCTCACCAAATGGACAAGAAGTAAATCCCGGTGAATCTGGAGAGTACACCATTACAATTTACAATGGAGGTTCAAATCCAATAACAGTACAAATCAATACTGCAGAAGGACAAGAGCAGGAATGTTCACAATACTCTTCTACAAATACTCAAGTTGCAGGTCCGATAGACGGAGGTTCATCGGGTGAAGCAACCATGAACGTTACTCTGACCCAAGCCGCAGAGGGTTCTTGTGACACCACAGTAACGGTAACAGCAACAGAACAAGCAACCCCTCCAGAGCAACCATCTCAACCCGGGACCAAGGACGCCACAGTTACTACAACAGCCGGAGACGGGGGAGGGTCTACTCTCTTTGGAGTGAGTGTTGAAGTTCAAAATCCTAGCAAAACCTGGGGCGGCCAAGATGTCGTGGAATGGGCAATAGAGGTGGAGAATACAGGGCGAGCGAATGGTTCGCAAACTATCAGTCTTCAAACATCAGAAAGCGATGGGGCTGGATGTTGGCCAACAGATGATTTTACGATGAGCCTATCCGATGAAACCGTTTCATTAGAATCCGAGGAATCCACAACCGTTTACGCAACAACCTCAGTGCCGGAAGGTCAAGCAGCAAAGAAATATTGCTGGGAAGTTACTGCCACCGTTACAAGTGACCCCTCACAAAATGCCACAGATAGTGATGAATATGATTTGACAGTTCCCGAATTACATACTTGTGATATTTCACTATCAAAAACTTCGATGTCCCTTGCACCTGATACCACGGGTACACTAACTGTAACATATTCAAACACTGGAAACTCGGAGTGGAGCGTAAGAGTTGGAATAACTGGTTCTAAAGCAAACTGGATGTCAGTGGATGGTCCTTCAAGCGGTCTTCTTCCTTACAATTCAGGAACAGGTACAAAATCCTTCAATTTAGAGGTTACTGCTAGAGATACAGTTGAGGCAGGGGACGAAGTTGTCTTTACTGTAATCGGCGAAAATGGTGACAACCCTGACGAATGTAGAACCGAGTTTAGATTGACAGTAGGGCAAGCTTTCGCCGCTTCAATTTCTACTGCTAGAAGTCAGTTGAGTAACGTTGAACCGGGTTCGTCTGATTCAACCCTTGTAACGGTTACAAATGATGGAAATGGTCAGGATACCTTGAGGGTTTCAGCTTCAGCACCTCCAACGGGGTGGAAAGTAACACTGTCTCAGTCATCGGTTACAGTTGGTAGTAAACAGAGTAATGATAGAAGCGCTGATGTTGATGTTACAATTGAATTGCCAGCTGATGCCCTGGCGACTGAAATCGTTGAAATCGTTATTTCAGTATTGCCGAACAATGGCGGAGAATCATATGATGAAGTCACAATCCGTGTAACTGTTGCAGAATCAAGGGATATGGCAATCAATGTAGAAAGCACAACTCAAAGGGGAAGAATGGACTCAAACATCAAGTTCCCGTTTGAAATATCCAATTTGGGTAACGTAGACGACAGATTCAGATGTTATGTTAGCGCAAATACAGATAATTGGGGCACGCATTTTGAAGATGAAAACGGCTCTATATTCACCGAAATCGACGTAGATGCGCGTGAAACAATGAATGTATTTTTAGTTGTAAGCGTCGATGGTGCTGAGGATTTGGATTACTCTCAAATCACCTTCAGAGTAGTTAATACCAGGGATTCAAATTCACAGGACGCAGATGGTGATGGAATTCCGGATAACCAAAGGGAGGGATCTGTTATTGCACAGCGCTCTGATAAAGTATATGCTATGGATTTAAGAATTGAATCAGAAGGCTTGAATCCAGACAGTGCCTCATTAATTTTAGCACCTGGTGGGGAATATACATACACAATTTGGTTGAAGAATATGGGCAATTCATCTCGCGATTTTGCTTTGTTTGATGTAACCGGTTTGGAGGGTTTGGCAACTAGGCAATTAACCATTGATGGACAAAGCGTTCCTGAGAGACTTGAGGTACCAGTAGGATACGGGGTCTGGAACTTTACAAATCAATCATTTGTATTGGATGAAAATAATCAGCCATACATAGGTAAATCTAGTACTGAAGTAGAAAATATCATGTTTAACAAAGGGCTAATTTTTGGACATGAGGCAAGACCATATGAACTGAAAATGGAATTAAGGATTACAGCTAGTCAAGGTTCAGAATCAGGCGATTCAGGCGTTCTCGATGTCGTTGCAATATCTGAGAATAACGCAGCAAACAGAAGCGGGGCAATAAGGATAAATTTCGAAATTCAGATAAATGAGAAACTGCTTTTGACTGCAGAAGAAAAAGAACATGATCTGACTTATGGTTTCTCAGAAGTTATTGAAGCGAACCTTACGAACATTGGGAATGTAAACACACAGATTAGAGTATTCACCTCAGAATCCCTGAGAGGCTGGACAACTCAGGTTCTAACCGACAATGATAATTGTGTAAAGGGAGAAGAAATTGGTGAGGTGATATGTACTCTTGAACCGGGGGAATCGACCATAGTTGAAGTAAAGGTTCGAGGTCCTGATGATGCTGAATTACAGGATGAGTATGAATTCACTCTAGCGGTTGAACCTGTTGAAACAGGTATAGTCAATCGTGAGGTAATTGAATTCAACATAGTCGGTGATTCACCATCTGGTCTGTTTGGTTATTCTGATAACACTTTGATTTTAGGCGGAGGTGCAATAGTATTCTTTGTTCTCATAAGCCTGCTTTTGCTTCGAGAGAGAAGAAAATAATAAAGTGGATTCAATTCTACTGTATTCGATACACTGCTCTGTTGTTTTATGAGTTAATTTAACCTTAATTCTAGAGGTCCAACGGACAACGCTTATGGAGGGACGACAAGTGGGTCAAATAACAGAGCGTATGCTCTAAGTTATGGTGGTCCAATGGTCGCAACAGGTGACGTTTCCAGCGCATATTTGGCAGTGGGTTTGATGACCCTAATTGGCTTTGCAATGCCATTTGGCGCTTTTTTAACATCTTACTTCGTGAGACCAAGGGTTGACCCAGCCAGACCTCACAAGACAAAATCATGGTTACTAGAGGGCTATGAAGCCGATCACTCTCTGTACCCAAGGAGACTTTCAACTTACGAATGTGGTTCCGAGCCGGTAGGAGATGCAATGATTCAATTTCACTTCCAGTATTACTGGTATGCCATTATTTTCTTGGTTTTTGACGTCGCATTCATGTTCATGGCGTTGGGTGGAATGGTAACTAATGCTGCTACAGTAGAGGGTGCCGGGCAAGCCGAAAGAGAAATTGCAATTGACAGATTATTGATACTCTTAACATTCTTTGCGGTAATGGTCGCAGGCGTTTGGCATGTTTTTAGAAAGAGAGGGCGCATCTACATTTGAGGTGATATTATGGCGGATCCAGGACAAAATTATACAGCTTTCAACAGCAATGCACTACTAGAATTCGTTGGCGATACTACAGACGAAGCACTCAGCAGTTTGAGAATTAAGCAATTTTTGAGCGTACTCGCTGGTAGATTTTTTAATTGGGCAGGGAGGAAATCCTTGTTCACTCTGCACTTGGGTATCAAGTGCTGTGCGATCGAGATGGCTGCATCAGCGATTCCAAGATTTGATGCTGAGCGATTTGGTGTTATTTTCCGTTCATCACCAAGGCAATCAGATGTTTTGTTAGTTAACGGACCGATTTCGAAGAAGTTCGCAGACCCAGTTGTAAGGCTCTGGGAGCAAATGCCAGAGCCAAAGTACTGCATCGCTATGGGCGAGTGCGCAATTTCTGGCGGACCATATTTCCAATCATACAACATCCTTGAGGGTGTTGATACAGTAATTCCAGTAGATGTATACATCCCTGGCTGCCCTCCAAGACCAGAAGCGCTAATCGATGGATTTGGGCTACTTAGAGAGAAGATTATCAAAATCGGTGGAGCTCCAAGCACAGGACGTGATGGTGAGAAGCCAGTAATCGTGGGCGAGGAGGCTTGAACATGGGGATGAAAATCACCACAGAGCAAAACGCTGTAGCAGTTTCTGAATCTGCAAGTTTTGTGACCTCTAAATTTGGTGATATCGGCGTAACTGCTGAAGCAGGAAAACACAACAACGGGCACGGGTATGAGTACCTTAGGCTCACGGTTCCTTCCGAACACATCTTGACAGTATCCAAGTCGTTAAAGTTCGATCTCGGAGTTAACTATTGTTCTATGGTCACTGGGACTCATTACCCTGATGGACCTGCCGAGAAAGGCTGGGAAGTCGCATATCATTTGGCTAGGATGCCAGTGGTAAATCCTGTCCCAAACACAGACATTGTTCACAAGGCAGAATCTCTTACTGGTCTTGACATTCCTCTAGAAGTTGAAGTCATCGTCAATCTACCAAATAATGACGACCCAAGAGTGCCTAGCGTCCAATCCGTTTGGGTGGGTGCTGATTGGAATGAGAAGGAGACATGGGATCTTGTTGGAATAAAATTTGATGGGCATGAAAACATGTTCAGAGTTTTGAATCCTCACGATTCTCCTGATGGATTTCACCCCTTGCAAAAGCAACACAAAATACGATATCACGATTTCAACGAAATGTACGATGACGCTCAAGGCTTTGTCAGAAAACCAGCGGATGAGGGTCGCGTAAAGTGAGGTGAATATTATGGCACAAATGTGGATTACAATGGGGCCCCAGCATCCGATGACACACGGTCTTTGGACTCTGAGAGTGAAAGTTGATGGTGAGACAATTGTGGATGCTGAGGCAGAACTTGGCTATATCCACAGAGGAGTGGAAAAGATTGCAGAAGCAAGGGATTTCACACAAGTAACTCCTTACATGGATAGACTATGCTATGTAAGCGCAATGACGTGGGCAAATTCATACATTTACGCTGCTGAAGATTTACTTGAAGCAGAAGTTCCGGAACGTGCAGAATACATTCGCTGTATTGCAGCAGAATGCCAAAGAATAGCAAGTCACTTGATGTGGTTGGGCGCATACGGTCCTGACGTAGGAAATCTAACCATCATGACTTGGGCACTTCGTGAGAGAGAAATGTATCTTGACCTCTTACAAGAGCTAGGTGGTTCAAGAATGCATTACAACTATCCAAGAGTCGGTGGAGTGAAGAGAGATATCCCTGTTGGTTGGGCTGAAAGACTAATTGCAAAGACGAAGTTGTTCGAAAAGAGAATCGATGAATATGAAATGCTACTTGACGAATCAACTATTTTCCTAGTTAGGCTACAAGGTGTGGGATATGCTAGTGCAGAAAGAATGGTTGAGTGCGGTGTTTCCGGGCCAAACGTTCGTGCATCGGGAGTGAATTATGACGTAAGGTGGGCACACCCATACTCAGTATATGATCAAATTGACTGGGAGCCTGCAGTAGAAAAGCCAACTTCAGTAAAGGGTAGCGATTGCTATGACAGATACAGAGTAAGAATGGAAGAAATGAGAATGTCTTGCCGAATTATTTTGGATGCTATCGAGAAGATTCCTGGTGGTAAAAACACACACTACTCCAAAGGCGATGACATGATTCAAGCAAAAGCACCTACTAGGGCTCCTGCTGGCGCAACTGGATTTTCAAATTACGAGTGCACACGTGGGTCCTCCCAAATGTATATTCAAGGCGGTGGAGATGGAAGAGGAAAGAATCCATACAGGCTTTCAATCCGCTCACCAATGTTCATCACAATTCCATTTGTTGCTGAGACAATGATTGGTTACAAAGTAGCAGACATCCCAGCGATTATGGGGAGTTTTGATCCTTGTATTGGGGAGACTGATAGGTGAGGTGATTTAGATGGTTGAAGAATCAAGTAGCATAATTCCTACACCTAGGGAACTTGCCTTTGACACTCTTGGAGGCGTCATTGACGATTTATTAGCTGGTACTTTTATGGAAGACTATTCAGGAGCGATAGGCAACTTTACTGCAACTCTAATCATGTGTTTGATAGGATTTGCGGGAATTATGCTGTCAATGTTCATGATTCTTTGGCTCGAGAGGAAAATTCTGGGTCGATTGATGGATAGACGTGGAGCAACAACTGCTCTTAGATCACTTTGGGTTGGGGAGAACGGAACAACTGCTGGTGAATGGTGGAACATGCTACCTTTTGGAATTGGAACACCTATCGGTGCAGTTGTAAGATGGCTCAACAAGAACTTCGGAAATGATGACAAGAATAGGCCAACAGTTGACCGTGTCAACAACAGGTCTTGGATGGGTTACGTAATCTTCCCCGGATTCTTCCAAAACATAGCAGATGGAATGAAATTTTTGATCAAAGAACACATGGTCCCGGAGAGAGCAGATAGGTTGGTATACGAAGTAGCACCATATCTTGTAATCACCTCTACGATTATGATTCTTGGAATGATTCCAATGGGTAGCGGCATATATGGAGCAAACCCTGAACTAAGCGTTTTGTTTGCAATGGCAATCTTTGGTATTGCTCCTATTGGTGTTTTCTTTGGTGGCTGGGCAAGCAACAACAAGTACACTCTTCTTGGAGGTATTCGTTCCGCAGTACAACTCACTTCCTACGAAATTCCGCTACTGCTAACTGTACTATCGGTCTGTATTATCTCTGGTTCATTCAACTTTGTTGAAATTATTAATTTCCAAATTGAAGCACAAACATGGAACTTATTCCTCTTGCCTCTCGGTGGTGCTCTCTTCCTAATCTCAATGCTTGCTGAAGTAGAGAGAATCCCATTCGACATGCCTGAGGCGGAAGCCGAACTTGTCGAAGGATGGTGGACAGAATACGGTGGAATGAGATTCGGTTTGCTTTTCGCTGCTGAATATATGAGGACCTACGCAGCCTGTATCTTATTTGCACACTTCTTCTTAGGTGGCTGGTCTGCTCCATTCCATTTCCTGATTGGTAACATCCCAGTTATCGGATTGACCAGCCCAAGTATCATTTGGGTCTTGTTGAAGGCATGGCTGATATTTGGCGTTGTATTTGTCTGGATTAGAGCAGCTCTTCTCAGAATTAGAACAGACCAAATTCTAGAATTTGGTTGGAGAATGCTTCTTCCACTGAGCGTAGTAAACCTTGCAATAGCAGCAGTTTATCGACTGTTCCTCTACGATACAGGATTTATCTCTTCGAAAGGTGATGCAATGATTACAGTCGGTTCTGCATGGGACATTATGGGAATCCCTTGGGCTCTGCCTGCGATCACAACAGTTGTCTCACTAGGTCTATTCTTCTTCTTACTAAATGATGAAAACAAGGACGCAAGTCCAGAGAGAATGTTCCACATCAGAACATTAGAACCAGCGGGAACGCACCTACCAGGAACGGAATGAGGTGATAAAATGGCAATGCATCCACACGCACAACCAAATTTCAGAAATCTATTTTGGTACCCTTTTAAGATTACATTGATAACCGCATTGAGAACGTTTCCATTTTTTGGAAAAAGACTTGGTGAGAAGTTAGACTGGGGTTACCACAACAAACTTACTCCAGAAATCTTAGACAAGGCTAGTAAAGCAAGAGTAGAAGACAAGAGGTTCAAAAAGTTCAATGATGTTTCGAAATATGAGGATCAATATGCGGCAGATAGAACCGCATCAGACTTAGTCCCAACTATTTGGAGACCACAAACTATCATGTATCCCTATGAGAGATTAGAGGATAACGAACCATGGCTTTTCGTCCCCGGAGAGTATAATGGAAGAATCGGTGTCATTTGGGAAACCTGTACGGCATGTAAGATGTGTGTTAACATCTGCCCTAACTCTTGTCTTCACATGACTACCGAATTGAGAGTCGACGTTCTAGATTCCGCCGATGGTGAGCATGAAGGATATGGTGCTGACCTTGAAGTAGGAGGCTGGGCTGCTCAAGAAGTAAAAGGGGCTAAAGAAGCCCAGGAAGAATTCAACCTGATAACCGCACACACAGATGTACCTAGCGAGTGGAGATTTGCAGAAGTTCTTGACTTATCCGGAACCACAGCAACAGTTAGGTGGAATGATACCGGAAGCGAAGAAGAATTATCACAATCTGAACTTTACACTGCTGACGATTCAATAGTAAGCGGAAGAATTGACTTAGGAAGATGCATGTTCTGTGGGTTGTGTATGGAAGCCTGTGGATTTACATCTTTTTACATGACAAACGAATATGACGGAATGTCAGGATTCACAAGAGAAGATCTGTGGTTTGATGCATCTAGAACAAGAGTCCTACCTAGCATTCACCAAGAAGCAGTGGATGCGGAATTAGCAAAGCGTGCTACAAAAGAAAAGCAAAAGCGTGAGAAAGCAGCGGCAAAAGCAGCTGCTAAGGCTCAGGAGGGAGCTTGATGGTTGACATCAATCTGATTGCTGAGAATGTTATTTTCTTTATTTTTGCAACTGTTGCGATAGGTGGTGCCTTTTTTCTAATCAAGGCGCCAAAGGTTGCCCACTCAATGGTTGCGTTGATTTTTTGTTTCACGGCAATTGCAGGGGTATTCATCCTGGTTGGCGCTGAATTCTTAGCAAGCATACAAATTCTAGTTTACTTGGCTAGCGTTGGTTTAGTTGTATTATTCGCAATCATGCTTACGCAAAGACAAATTCTTGAGGAGGACTTCGAATGAAGTTAACATCCATTTTCACCCGTTTCGGTCTTCTTGCATTACTCATGCTTCTTTTGAGTGTGCTATCAGACCCCACTCTTTGGGACAACCAAAGTTCTACAACTCTAGACACTGCAATGATGTCCGAGTCTATTTTCAGCGCTTGGTCTCTGCCTTTGTTGATGCTTGGAGTCCTGCTCTCCCTTGCTATGATTGGAGCTGCTTATCTTGTTCGTGATGAGAGAAAAGAAAATCTTCTCTGGGAATTAGGGGGTGAAGAAGAGTGATCGACCCTATGTTAGTAAGCGGTCTTAGCGCTATCCTATTTGTAATGGGTCTCTGGGGTGCATTTACCCGTAAAAATGCAATTATTGTCCTTATGTGTCTTGAGTTGATGCTCAATGCTGCAAATCTACAGTTTGTAGCGGCTGGAGTATATCATGGAGATACAGCAGGTTGGATATATACGGTATTTGCTATTGCAATAGCAGCCGCTGAAGTAGCAATTGGTTTAGCGATTCTACTATCTGTATTCAATCAACATGAAACTATCAGGCTTGATGATATCAACCTGCTGAGGAACTGAGGTGATCAGATGGGAAGTTCATATGATGAAGTCAAAAATGCGCTGGATGTGCCATCAGAGTTTGTGTTTATTATTCTGTTACCAATGCTTGCATTCCCTCTTATCCTTTATTTGGGAATGAAATTTAACGGACAGAAATTCTGGAAAGAGAATCTCAAGGAAGGAGGACTAGTTGCCCTACCAGTAATGGCAGCAAGCTTAGTCTTGTCTTTGGTTCTCATTCGTAGATTCATTAACGAGACAAACGTAAGTGATACATCTACTGTTTTTAGTTGGGCAAACTTTGCTTGGTTCACTGAAGGAGCCTCAACAGAGATATCTTTCTATTCTCTTAATTTTGGATTATACGTTGATCACGTAACTATTATGCTACTATTCGTAGCCTCATTCCTCTGCTTACTTATCAATATCTTCAGCATAGGTTACATGAATACGGATGAAATAAACGACAATAAAAACCACAGATTCTATGCGGAGTTTGTTCTATTTTGTTCTGGAATGCTTGGAATGGTCCTATCTGACTCATTCCTGTGGTTATTCATATTCTGGGAATTAATGGGTCTATGTTCCTATCTTCTGATTGGATTCTACTATGACAAGCCTAGTGCTGCATATGCCGCTAAGAAGGCTTTCTTGACTACAAGGGTCGGAGACGTATTCCTAGTAATCGGTCTAGCAATGCTATGGAACCTATTCCAGCCTTATGCTAGTGGTGGAGATGCCCTAGCATTTGCAACAGTCTTTGATCACACAAATCTACAGATGCTTGCAGACGCCGGGAAACAAGGTGCCTTGCAACTGGCTCTAGGATTCATGTTCATCGGTGCTGTTGGTAAATCAGCTCAATTCCCACTGCACGTTTGGTTGCCTGACGCTATGGAAGGACCAACTCCTGTATCAGCACTTATTCACGCAGCTACAATGGTGAACGCAGGATTGTACCTCGTTGCAAGAATGTTCCCAATTTTCGGTGATTCCGCGATGATGGGAGAGTTCACCGATCTGGCATTCATTATCGCTTTAGTTGGAGGAATTACCGCTTGTATGGCTGCTTTGATTGCATTCGTCCAAATGGATTTGAAGAAAGTACTTGCTTATTCAACTATGAGTCAATTAGCCTACATCTTCACTGGCTTAGGTGCCGCACTTTGGCTAGCAAACAGCCTTGACTGGGGAGAATATCCGAATAAGGGAATCGTAGTTGTAGCCTTTGGTGCTGCTTTATTCCATCTATTCAACCACGCAATGGCAAAAGGTATGCTGTTCATGGCAAGCGGTTCAGTAATTCACGAGATGCATCATGCACATCATGATTTGCACCACCATCATGACGATGATCATCACGATGACCACGGTGACGACCACCACGACGATCACTTTGATGCCCAATCCATGGCAAACATGGGTGGATTGGCATCCCGATTACCAATAACCGCTACAGCGATGTTTGTTGGATCTGCATCAATTATTGGAATACCACTAATCGGTGGATTCTGGTCCAAGGAAGGAATAATTGCTAACACTTGGAGAGTTGCAGTAGAGCACGATCCTAGGTTCTACATTCCTGCTTTCCTTGTTTTGATAACAGCAGGAATGACAGGATTCTACATGTCAAGAATGTGGTTCATGACTTTTGCAGGTAAGCCAAAGACCGAGGTAGCAGAAAAGGTACATGAGCAAACCCCATGGATTCCAATACCTCTGCTCGTACTAATCCCAATGTCTCTTGCTGGTATCATATTTGCATCCTTGAAGTCAACATACTTCCTTGGATACAAAGGATACAAATTAGGCGAGGATGGATTATTCGAAGGGTTCCTTTACGAAATGGATCATATCTTTGTAAACCCAGGAACAAACTATCTTCTTGTTCTTACATACATTGCAATCTTCCTGTCTATGGTTTTGGGTCCATGTGCAGCAATGGCCCTACACGGGGGAAGGTTGGATGATGGTCAGAAAGCTAAACCATGGATGCAATGGGCAGTGAGTCTAAGTGGCAAACTCAATGACAAATATTCATTCGCAGGATGGGCAGAAAAAATGAGCGAATCTTCTTTTGGAGAAGCACTGAGACAAAGGCTATACTTCGACAAATATTACGACATGGCTATGATGAAAATAGTTGCTGGATTCTCTAATTTGAGCGCCTCGTTTGACAAGAATGTCATAGATGGATTTGCCATCAAGACAATCATCGAAAAGGGTGGTCAAGATTCTTCAAGAATCATCAGAAGCATAACCACTGGTTCCGCCCGTGATTACATTATGATGGTGGCAGTTGGAACACTTGCAATTGCAATTCTGCTATGGGGGGTGAACTGATTGCTGGATGATTTTGATGTAATCACTTTGATTCTGTTGTTATTCCCGTTTTTGATGTCAATAGTCATGTTGACAATTACAGGAATGGTTTCTGAATCATCAAGAAGAAAACTTGCTCCTGTATGGAGAATGGTCAGTCTAGGAGTCTCAATGGCTCTATTTATTGTTGCATCAATGATGTTTACAGGACAAATTGGCGGAGTAGATTGGACCGGAATTGGATTTAACGAGTACAAATTCGTTTACCAATATGAGTGGATTTCTAGCCTAGGAATAACTTGGCAAGTTGGATTAGATGCTCTATCTTTCCCAATGGTTTGGCTTACAACCTTCCTTTTACCTGTAACAATCATTGCCACATGGGATGAGAAGAAGGGCGCAGTTTATCACCCATTGATTCTGATGATGGGAGCTACACTGTTGGGAGTCTTCGTTTCTCTTGACCTGTTTATGTTCTATATTTTCTGGGAATTAACACTTATTCCTATGTTCTTCCTCATTCTCAAGTGGGGAGGAAAAGACAGGAAATATGCATCTCAGAAATTCTTCATCTACACATTTACAGCGTCTGTAATCATGTTGTTAGGTCTTATTACGATGTATTTCTCCATGCCATCCAATACAGAGATAGCAATGGATAACGCTGGTGAGTATACTGGCAGAACCTTTGACCTTCTCGAGATTACTAGCATAGCACAATCCGCAAATGCTGGTGGTGTTTGGCTCGAAAACCTGCACTTGATTATATTTGCAATGTTGATGATTGGATTCTTGGTGAAGCTTCCTGCAGCACCATTCCACACCTGGCTTCCAGACGCACACGTACAAGCGCCGACTGGTGGATCTATGCTCTTGGCTGGTGTAATGCTGAAAATGGGTGCTTACGGAATGTTTAGGATTCCTGCAACATTATTCCCACATGCACTGGAACACTTCCAATTTGTGTTGATGCTATTCGGGTTTGTTTCATTGGTGTACGGGGCAATAGTCTGCTTGGGGCAAACTAACCTGAAGAAGATGGTTGCTTATTCATCTGTTTCTCACATGGGTGTGATATTGCTTGGTATTGCGAGCATGCAACCCATTGGATGGGCTGCGGCTTTATTCATGATGTTCGCACACGGAATTATTTCACCAATGCTTTTCGCAGTATGTGGTGCATTCAAACACCATTACCATTCGATGGAGATTGGTGCAATGAGAGGAATGGCAAAGCACTCGCCTTGGCTTGCAACATCCATGATGTTTGGATGGATGGCATCACTTGGTCTTCCTCTACTAGCAGGTTTCGTTGCTGAATTCTTGTTGTTAATCGCTTATTGGCATGAATTCGGTTGGTGGATTCTAGGACCAGGTTTGGCGCTAGCTATAACCGCTGCATACTATCTATGGTCCATGCAAAGAACCATCTTTGAGGGAGGGGAAGAAACCCAACCGCCTAAAGAGATGGAAGGTAAGCCAATTCCTGACATTAGTGATATGGAAAAAGTTGCAATGTTGATACTTGCAGGCTTCACAATCCTATTCGGTATATTCCCTGCGATTGCTTTGGATATGATGAGTGACTGGACAGTAACTATGTTCGAAACATTGTTCGGAGGTGCATGATATGACTCAAAGATTGGTCGAAGCATTTGATGCTAATTTCTTCAGCCTCTTCACAGCGGAAGTGACCCTTTTTATTGGGTTAATTTTACTGATATTAATTCCTAACCTAGGTAAAGGAACCTTTAGGCTTCCAGGTACTCAAGTAAGAATCCCATGGTTCCTTGGAGGTCAGAGGTTTGAATGGAACGCAAATCCAAGACTACCTTCATTGATTGCCCTTCTGATAATGGTTTCTGCAACTATTCAAATGGGCATGAGAGTATTCTCTGAAAGTGATTCAATTCTAGTGCACGCTACTGGCGATGCATCTGTTCGAATCCTGAGTGCTAATCCATTCTCTAACCTAATGGAATTCTTCTTTTTCCTTGCCCTTACTCTTGTAATTCTGGCTAGCATTAACAGACTGGATGTCAAGGATCCAAAGGACAAATCGATTAGCACCCTTTACAACAACAGAAGGCAAGCAGATTTCTACATTCTAATTCTTACCTGTGCTCTTGGTATGTCAATCGTCGCACTTGCAGAGAATTTGTTTGTTCTGTTCGTTGGTCTCGAACTCGCATCCTTCTCAACCTACATTCTAGTAGCATTCAATAAAGAAAGCAAAGAAGGTTCAGAGTCAGGAATGAAGTATTTCATTGTTGGAAGCGCTGCAAGTGGTGTTGGATTATACGGGCTGTCTCTTCTCTACTTATGGTCAGGAAGCTTGCAAATTGACATCCTTGCAGAGGCATGGGCGGGTATTGAGCAAGAAACTCTTCCTTACGTTGCATTGGGCTTAGTATTGGTTGGTTTTGGCTTCAAAATTAGTGCTGCGCCATTCCATTTCGCTGCTCCAGATGCTTATGCAGGAGCTCCATCAACAATATCTGGATTACTTGCAACAGCAAGCAAAGCAATGGGTATGATTGGTATAATCAAAATTTTGCTTGTAATCACACAACCAGAGGCTCTGGAAGGATCTGCAATTTGGTTGTGGACAATTGCTCTGTTGAGTGTAATCACAATGTTCTGGGGTAACTTGGCTGCTCTTGGTAGTGACAATCCAAAGAGAATGCTTGCATATTCCTCAGTAGCACATGCTGGTTACATGCTAGCCGCAATAACTGCAGCAGGTCTTTGGAACATTTCAGGTGATGCATCAGCACAAGACGATGCAATACAAGCAAGCAGGACCGTTTTGGCTGCAATACTGTTCCATCTTGGTGTGCTTATCGCATTCAAACTTGGTGCCTTCTTGGTCCTTTCACTTCTCGAAATGGAATCAAATGTAAAATCGAGTGATGCAATCGCTGGATTAGCAAAGAGAAGCCCTATGCTAGCAGTTGCTATGTTCATCTTCATGCTCTCGTTAGCTGGTGTGCCACCATTGTCTGGATTCCTGTCTAAGTTGCTAGTGTTACTAGGAATAATCAAGGTTGCAATCGCCAACTCTGCTTCGTCATCATTCCTTGGAATAGATGTGCATTGGGTTTGGGGGCTGGCACTTGCTATGGGTGTGAACTCGGCAATATCTGTCTACTATTACCTCAGAGTTGGAGTTGTAATGTTCTTCCATGAGCCAGTAGAAAGCAGGCAAGGTCCACTTCCTAGAGGCTCAATGATAAGAATTTCAATAGCAATTTGTGTAATCTTAACAGTCGGTCTTGGCGTATCTGGAGAGTTCCTACTTGATGTTTGTAGGTCTGCTGCTGATTACTTAATGCCAATGATGAGAGGACTTTGATAGGTGCGCCTTTCAATAAGGGTTGCCTTTTGGCTAATCTTGGCGAAGCACCATGGCTCGACGTGAAGAGAAGGTTGACGAGGAAGAACTAGCTAGGCTAGAATCTGCTGAAGGTGGTGCATCCACAAAGATTCGTGTCAAGATGCCTAACTCCAAAATCAACGAAATGTTTGCTCTTGCTGAACAAATACTTGGCGGAAGAAGAGTAAACGTACTTTGTGCTGATGGTGAGATGAGGCTTGCCAGAATTCCTGGTAAAATGCGAAGACGTCAATGGGTTCGCGAAGGAGATTTGATCATAGTGTGGCCTTGGGACTTTCAAGATTCAAAGGCTGATGTTAAACACCGATACACCAAAACGCAAGCAATGTACCTCTCGAGAAAGGGTATCCTACCAGAGATTGTAGACATGTTCGGAATGAATGCTATGACCGAGGATTTAGATTCTGATGAGGACGACTTGTTTGGAGTAATGGACGAAGAAGAAGATGCAGCCGATGAGGACATGTTTGATGATGATGGAGACGATTTATTCGATGATGATGAGGAAGATTTGTTCGCTGAAGATGAGGAAGAACAAGCAGAAGAAAACGCCGTTGTGGAAGAAAAGCAAGAGATTGTCGACGAATATGCTCACATACAGGAAGATGACGATGACGAGGATGATGAGGACCTTGATTCGTTCTTCGGTTGAAGCGACGGGTTGAAACAGTAGCTCGTTAAGGAATGGGCGGTATGGCACGCAGATACGATGACTGGGATGAGTTGGAATCACGCTCATCCAAGAAGAGAAATCGTGCAAAACGCGAAATGCACAAGGGACTTAGTCAAGAAGAAATAGACGACCTTGATTATGAATTTAGGGAGGAGACTGCCTTCATAAAAAACTTAGAAAATAAATCTGGAAAATACGACTGGATGAAGGAAAGAAAATACAAAACAATGTTTCGAGACATTGAATCAAAGTTACAAGGCGTCATGGGAGAGGGCCCTTTTGAATGGGTTGACAGAAGGGTTTTCGACCAGGTTTTTGACAGACTAACTCTTTTATCATTGTACAAATTAATGAAAACAGGTGTAATTGATACTCTTGACCATCCTATCGCACAAGGTAAAGAAGCACACGTTTTTCATGGAACTGATATCAATGGAAAAGCAGTTGCTGTGAAAATATTCCATACATCAAATGCGGTCTTCAAGAATCTTCTTCAATACATCGAAGGAGATCCAAGATTTGGTGGTCTCAAAAGAAGGCACAGAGACATTGTAGATATTTGGGTCCGCAAAGAGTACAGAAATCTTCTGAGGCTGCACAAATGGGGCTTGAATGTACCAGAGCCTCTCGCAGTTAACAAAAATGTGCTAGTTATGGATTTCATTGGTAATGAAATCAGTCATGCAAGAAGACTTAGGGATTCAGAAATACCAAATCCAAAAGCAGTATACGAGGAATTGGTCGAATTCCTTGCTGTGGCATGGCAAAAAAGTAGTATGGTCCATGGTGATTTTTCACCCTATAATATTCTGTGGTGGGGAGATAGGCCTGTAGTCATAGATGTTGGACAAGCAGTAGTCGATTCACACCCTAGAGCTCAAGAATTCTTAGTTAGGGATGTGACTAGATTAGTTCAATGGGCGCAGAAAATGGGCGTTGAATGTGATGTTACTGAGACATTGTTAGATGTTCTTGAAATGGATTTGAGCCATCTCTCAAGTGATTAACTCACTCTTCTGACCAAGAAATTGATTCGTCTTCTGCAAGTTCCATCATTGCATCAACAGCTTCAACATCCTCAGGATCTACCTGAGCAGCCTTGAGTCTCCTATCTCTTCTATCCCTCGCTATGTCTAGGTCTGGAACCAAACCTGCAAATGCTGATGGTTCGAGTTCTAATCCTTCTTTAACTTCGTAATAATCCAAGGCTTTAGCTTCCATTCTCATTGATTTACGATTTTTCTCAAGTTGGTGTAAGACAGAACCATGCTCAGCTCCACCTGCCAAACGTTGTACAGCATAAGCAGCTAATGCGATTCCATCTTCTTGTCCGATAATTACAACAGTTGATTTGTAAATTGTCAACTCACAATCGGTCAAAGATTCAATTTTTTCTCTTATCTTGCCTTTTGTTCCGATGATTCTTGCTCTCACCCGTGACAATTGTTTTCCCCTTTTTCCAACATAATCTCTTAGATCAACTAGTTCGAAATATTGTCCGTCATCGAGTAATGAAATTGCTTTTTTCGGAGCCATTCCTCTTCCTATTGCCTTGACGACATTTGGAAGTTTCAAAGCCTTGATAGGGTCATAAGTACCTGGCTCAGGCCAAATTGCCAATACATCTCCAGTTTCGGAATCAATGTCGATGTGTTTGCATCCTGCAGCTTGTTGCAACTTCTTCCTAGTTGCGCCTTGAGCACCGATTAGTGGTGCAATTCTGTCCTTTGGGACACGAGGAAGGTTCTGCTCCATGTTTCTTGCCCCGTCAGCCTGCTCTTTTCAATCTCTGCTTTTACGTTGTAGAATTGAAATTATTATTCCCGCAATGAAAACTAGAACTATTGAAGGAGCAAATGAAGGCACTAATCCCGGAGATATATCTGCACCGGTAACGACGAAATATGCTGCATTATTTGTTTCGTCATACTCATCAATAATTTCAGTCCCGTCGATTACAATTCTAATATCCATTTGTCCTGGGGCAGTAACAGTGTAATTCCACAACAATGATTCTGTTGAATCCGCAAGTGTACCCGCATCTAATATTCTAGTTTCCATAATGCTCCAGTTAACATCTGACAATCTGTCTGCTGGAGCGACTTCTAGCCTGACATTGATGCTGCCACCATATGGTTGATTTGATTCGATAACAGATTCAATTTCTACCAGTCCTGTGCTTTGTCCGGGTCTCACTACTAGTTTGTCAATGGTGGTTTGGCTTGCGTTCCATCCAATATCAAGACCAGGAAGGATTTGGAAAGAAGACGTTGAGGAAACAAATTCATTTCCAGCGTTATCGACTACCACTGCTTTAACCAATAAAAATTGGTGAGACTTTGTTGCCCAGGATGCTAGTCCGATTGTTCCATCCAAACCTGATGTTCCAACAGTTAACCAAGATCCTGTCAAATCTGGAAATGTACCAACGCCATTAGAATCGAACCCATATTGAATGTAAGAGGATGAATCATCAATTCCGCTTAAATCGTCGACCGCTTCATAGGATATGTTTGCAACGCCAATTCTTGATGTTGTTAGTTCATCTATAATCCATTTAATTCCCTCAGGTTCAGTGAAATCTGAGGATATATTTGTTGAGATAGATTCTCCAGTGTTCCCAATTATATCTGTGGCTCTGAACCAAATCTGTGTTGTCCCTTCAGACACGCTGATTGTAACAGAATCTTGAGTTGTCGAAGTCCATTGTTGGTTATCTAATGAATACTCAACGCTGTGGACTCCGCTACCAAGTCCGTCATCAGCAGATGTTTGTAAATCAGTGATTACAGCATTTTCACTCGATTGCCATCCTGAGGAAGATAGCGTAGGTTCGCTCATTGTTGGTCCAGTCCTATCTATACCCATGAAAATTGTTTGAGTATTAGTTAATCCTGAATCATCGTAAACCGTTAATCTTGGATTCCATGTACCTTCTTGGAATGCACCGCTAGACCAATCCCAGCCATAATTCAATGAATTACCAGAATCTAATGCAGGGGTTCCTGGACCAGGAGCATTGCTCAACGACGCCCTATCAAAATCATCATCGCTTACCGAATATCTGAATTCCAATGTGCCATCTGCTGGGGTGTTAAACCACATTCTCTGGGTAGATGAGCTACCATCCCCAATCACCGGATTCAGGACAGTGAATTCAGTGATAAGTGGTTGTTGGTTTGCAATTGAGAAATTTCCTGAGAAAAACACTAAATCGGCATTTGCATCACTATCCCAGAGCGTTGCTCTCAGTTGATAGGTGCCATTTTCATAAATATTTGAGTTCATATGCTTGATAAACGGAGCCGATGTTAGATTTGCGACCGTGGTCCAGTCTGCTGAATTGGATGAAATTTCAATCAAGATTGAATCCACGGTCCCAGTTCCTGAAGTTGAAAAAGTGAGCGTATGTGAGCCTTTTATGACATCATTTTCGTTCGGTCCGTTAGAAAAGCTTGCTGAAAGAGAGGAAGATCTTTTGACAATATCTTCTTGCTCAAGTATGTCTAGATTAACATCACTTAGGGGCATAAACGCAATTAACAAAAGCGAAACTAGGAGAAAAGACTTGCAAACAAGTTGTCTCCCCATGAAACTAAGACATCATAGGCTGCCCTTGAAACCTCCGATTTCTAATGATACAAATTTGCTAATTTTTCCATGCTGAAGAATTGCCAAATCTAATGAATCATACCTAAAATCAGCACTTGGTTGAGATGGGTTCAAGTGTTGTCCGCTTTCTCGATGTATTGATGATAGGTAAAAGCAGAGTTGTGTTAGTCGTTCTGCTGATGCTAAGCAGTATGGTTCCATTCACTGTAAGTGCTGCAGATAGCGGTGGAGTACTCGCTTCCCCGGATACAATGTCCTATTCTCCTTTGAATCCCTCAGCGGGAGATTCAATCGAAATTACCTTGTCTCTTTACAATTCTAATCAAGCCACGGCTTACGACGTTCAGTATACTTTTTACAAAGACAGTATTTCATCAGGAAATGACTTCTCTACCAGTGTAGTTACAATACCCGGAGAAGGATTTACAGATGTTTCAGCAACTTGGTCTTCATTAACCGCAGGTGAACACAGAATATGGGTAAAATACGAGTACAACGGGGCAGGAGAACAATTTTTCTATCTCACATTCAATGTTACAGGGCTTGCAGACATCAGAATTGATTCTGCGGACATAATTCAGCCCACTGTTCTTAATTCGGGAGATACAGCACAACTTGAAATCTTAGTCAGTAATGCAGGAACAGTAGATGCCCCAGAATCTAGTGTTGGATTGAATTGGGGAGATGGGGCTCTTGAAACAGTTTCTGCTCCTGCTCTAAATGCTGGGCAATCAACAACTCTGTATCATAATTTCACTCTACCACAAACCGGGGAGCACACTTTACAGATCACTCCAGATTCAGAGGATAACGTTACAGAGGCTAACGAACAAGGCAAAGAATTCAATCACCCCTTCACCGTATCCCCTAGGGTTGACATAGAGCATCACGCTGAAATTAGTATTAACAGCGAAGATGAGTTCAATGGCCCATGGATAGTTTCTGGTACTATTTCGAAGGACAGACTTGGCAGTTTAACAGTCCCGCTATACATAGAAATTATCGGTTCCAACGGCAACCCAATACCACTGGCTCCGATTCAAGTAGAACTTGCTGGAGAAGGTTTTGTTACCGAAGAGTGGAGTTACACATTGACATCAAGCGATGTTGCAACACTGGCAAAAACTCCTCACACAGTTACAGCTGTAATCGATAGGTTGGGTACTTGGGGTGTTATTCAAGAAGATATCAGCAATGATAGATCTAGTGCTACTATTGTGCTCGAAGAGATTCCCGATGTTTATGTTGATGCTTTAGCAATTCCAGAACCATACTCTGTAAATTCAGGAGATATGGTGACTTGGTCAGTAACAGCCACTAACACCGCCTCAGTCGAGGTAACTGGTACCTTTTCATATACATGGGAAGGAAGTTCCGGAGAATCCACACTTATCCGATTACAAGGTGGTGAAGCATATACATGGATAACTAATCCTTTGCCAACACTCACTGGAGCCCACACTGCTTATTTCAATGCGCAATGGATTCCAACAACTGAATCATACGACAGTGATCCAACAAATTCAAGAGCCAATGGGACAGTTAGTGTAGAGGCTCCACTCAGACTAAACTGGGTTCCGACTACACTTGCAATCACAGACTCGTCTGGATTACAAGCACCAGAAATTTTAGAGAGTGGTGAGGAGTACACAATATCGATTAATCTAACAAGTATTGAGACTGGGGAATTGACCTTTTTCTGTACCGACAACGGTGGTAATCTATTCGAGGAGATTCCTGTAAATGTAGCCGAAAGGGGCCAAAGAGTCAACGTACAATGCACATTTGTAGCATCTGGACCCCTAACAACAGTAATGATTCAACCAAGCGATTCTAATGTAGTAAACACATTCTCAAGGGCTCTGGAAACTTCTTCTATTGATAGTGGGAATAACAATCCGGATTCACAACCGATTAGGGGTTTCATCTTGATAGGCGGAGTTTCTTTATTTGTGCTGATTGGAATACTAGTGGCTGCAATCTATCTTACAAGAGAAGTTGAAGAAGAAGTTGAAAGAGATATTTACGAATATTGTCCTTCCTGTGACCATGAACTAGAAGGTCACGAAGATAGATGTCCATCCTGTAATTTCAACCTCAAGAAAGCAAGAAAGCAATTCCATGACTGTACAGCGTGTGGACAATCAATACCTGATTTGATGGAGTACTGCGTCTATTGTGGCGCAGAGCAGGATGTTAAGTCGTTCTTTGAACAAAGAGAAAGAAAAGAAGTTGTCAAGAAAGAGATAGCAATTAAGGAAATTAGTGATGATACCATAGTAAGCGGAACTGCTGACTTTGCCGCTACTGTGAAGGAGTTCGGACATGATGAGGATGATTTAGAATCGGAGTGGGAAGAAAATATCGCAGTGGCTGAAGAAGCAGTTGATCAAGCATGGGAAAGAAGAAATGCCGATGAAATTGCGCTAGAAGAAATGACTCCTGAGGAGTATGAAGAGTATCAAAATCAAATTACCACCAAGATGCAAACAGCCTCTGAACGCTTTGCTTCACACGATATCGATAAAATTCTGTCTGATAAAGGTGACATCGAGTCTTTGAAAGATGATGGTTCTGAATTGTCAGCATCAGATGCAAAAATACGAGAACGCTTGTTTGAAATTACTGGGGAGGATGGAGTACTGCCTGGTGATGAAGTGAAGGTTGGTATGTCACTAACCGATTCAAGTTTAGCAGGAAATGAAATCAAAGAATCCTCTTCGGATTTCAGTTTCGATGATGACGAGTTCCTCAATGAGACACAAAAAGAAGAAAAGAGGAAAACGGAAGAGAAGAAGAAAAGAAGAGCTCCTCGTAAGAGAACTCAAGTTGTTGAAGAAAAACCTGAAACAGCAGAATGTGGGGCATGTGGCAGTGAAATTCCTGTTAACGCAAAGTCTTGTAATGTCTGCGGGGCAGTCTTTGAATGAAGTCTGTCCGCACTCATAGGGCTCGTCATTGCATTAAGCTCGGCTACCTATCTCGCATCATTCAGACATGCATGCCATGATTTAGCATTTATCAACTTCTTGTACGGATTACCGTTTGGTTCAAATCCGAGTTATTTTTCGATTGTATTATGCAAGGGAGGTGGCTAGTGTCTTCTTTGCTTCTTATTTTGGTTCTTCCAATGTTTTCTGGGTGTCTAAGTTTAGTCACAATGAGAGAGATGATGGAGCAAGAAAGAGGAGAGCCCCAAATCGAGAGAACTCAAGAAACTCATACAATAGCTCATACTTTTGATTGGACAAGTGTAGATGATTTTGAATACTCAAACGTATCTACTTTCTACGTTAGAGATGATGTCGCAGAAATTGTAATCTATTTCAAGGCAGCATTCTCCGGCTCTGAATTCACCGGCGCATTTGATTGTAATGGGATTATTGGTAGATACGTTGAGGCTACTCTAACTGATGCTACAGGAGAAATAGTTTGGTCGGAGAATGTTTGTGAGGATTACAATCCTTTGAATTCCCACATCTATGCTGATCCAACCCTACCAAATGGAGAATGGACTCTGAATGTTAATGCAAGAGGATTCGGCGAATCTGCAACAAACACATTCAAAGATTCTTTTTCGGTTGTTGTAACCGTTTACAAAGACTGCCTTGAATATCCAACAGAGAATCTGTGCATTGATTCTTGATTATTCAACTAGTGACTGGTCACAAGCGTAACGCCTTGAACAATTGAAACACTTCCCTTCTCGTTGATGGTTTCTCTTAGCACCACCTTCAACAAGCAATCTTTGGACCTCTTTTATTTCATCAAACAGGTTTTGTTTGGTTTTTTCATCCCATTCAATTCTAAAAATTGTATCATCGCCATACCTAAGCACTCCGTATGGTATTTTACGATTGGTGCTTACTGATACCAGATGAAGGTAAGCCTTCAGCTGCATTTTGTGTGAGTCATAAGGACTCTTAGGAACTCGACCAGTCTTTTGCTCAACAGGAATAAATTCGCCGTCAACGATGACTATCTGATCCGGTCTTCCACGCAGACCTATGGATTCATCTTTTAGAAGATCTGCAGATTCCTCATCGTCAGAATAAGCAATGTCTATATCGTCTTCAAAACCTAAATCGTCCTTTGACGCTTCGAATTTGGCATAATCAATCAATGTCCTCTGGAGTTGCCAGGATGCTAGCAAAGTCCATACCATTGCTGTTAGTATCAAAATAAAAATCGCTTGGCTTCTGTCAGAAGCAAAAACAAGCCCAATTGCGTGAATCCCCATTACAATGGAAGACATTAAGAAAGTCGCTTCCAACTTACCTGCCTCGAACCATCCACCAACGAAATTGTTACTTTCCCATGTACTTTCAAAAATTTCAATAATAACTTTGTCCTCTGTTGGCTTATTTGTTCTAAAAAAAGAGCGCCATGGAAGATATACTAGCATGATGCCTACTATCAAGATCATTAGTGCCCATACGGAAAGAAATCTAGCAGCGTCATTAGTTGAAATGTTTACATCATCGATTAAATCAAGTAAGATTGCATCAAGTAGGAAAGCAATAGTTACAGTAAACCACCAAGTCCAAATTACATTGCTTCTGTTGTACTGAAGGCGGTTATCAGCATAATCTGATACCCTTTCATGGATAGCTTTATGCTTATCAACTCCGGATTCAAGGGCTTCACCAACTCCAGTATTTCCTTCCCTCGCAAGTTCGAATGACTTCGGACAATATTTGTGTCTCTCAAGGTCTGAAGCGCTTACTGGCACCATCTTTTCTTCGCTTTTCATCCAGAACCCTTCGGTGTTCTGGCGGGGAAAATTCCCGCCTTCTTCATCTAAAGACATAATCCCCCCCGAGGTAGCATCATTAGAGCAAACATATCATATCTTCTATGATGATTTGTGGTTAATTCTGATGATTTGCTGATATTTTGCCTTGCGAAGCGGTTTAATAGGGGGGTAAAGTGGGGCGCTTGCTGAGGTCCCTAAGATGTCTGATGAAGCCACTTTGCTTGTTCCATTTGAAGTCTATGAAGAAAATGCTGCTAATATCGGTACTCAACAAAAGAGTGCACATATGGGCAGATTTATTGACAAGGTAAGGGAAGATGGACTTTACCTATTGAATGTTAACGAAACTGACGGCAGAATCAGAATGATTGCAAACATGATCAACCAATATGATCCAGGTAGAATCATGGTCGTTTCTGCAAGGCAATACGGGCAAAGACCTGCAAGGCTTTTCTCTGAGGCAATCGGTGCTCTCCCTGCAGTTGGCAGATTCATTCCAGGCTCACTAACAAACCCGGTACTTCCAACATTTGTAGAGCCAGAAATTCTGTTTGTAACCGACCCTGCAGCGGACCAGCAAGCATTAACAGAAGCAGTCAACAACGGATTGCCGATTGTAGGATTAGTCGATGCAAATAACAATTTGAGGAACGTTGATGTTGCTCTTCCTGTAAATAACAAAGGTAGACGCTCTCTTGCTTTGGTTTACTGGTTGTTAGCAAGAGAAGTCTTGAAGGCTCGTGATGAAACCACAGATGAGGCATGGGCTGCAGCAAACGATATTGAGGATTGGCAATCATCATTCTGAGATTGCACTAATACCTTCATCTAGGTATTTCTGTATACACTCATTGAATTCTTCAAGAGAAGATGTTTCATGCATCATAGATCTTACTTTCTTAGATCCAGGTAATCCTTTCGTAAAGGAAATTGCATGTCTTTTCATCCATTTAGCACGGAGACCTGTAGTCTGCCTGCACAACTCAACATAGCGATTCCAGCACCATGAACGAGTAGCAAACTGCTTTTGCAATTCGTTTAATTTATGCCACTGTTCATTTATCCAAGGAACTTCTTGCTCAGTCATCCAACCTAAATCCATCTTTATCTCTGCAAATATGTTTGGTCTACCGATAGCTCCTCTACCTATCATAAGACCACTTGCTGCAGTGTGTTCTAAACAGGCAGCAGCAGATTTTGCATCTACTACGTCTCCATTTGCAATTACTGGGACATTAACTGCCTGCACTACTTCTGCAATCTGACTCCAGTCCGCTTCCCCCATGTATCGCTGTTTCAGAGTTCTTCCATGGATGCAAATTCTTGAAACCCCTATCGATTCTAACTCTTTCGAAATCTCAAGAACGTTATTTTGTCCTGCTCCTGTTCCAAGTCTCATCTTTGCAGTTACCGGGATGTCCACATTTTGGATTATTTCTTTTACCATGTTAACTAAATTATCTGGTTCTCCCATAAGCGCTGCTCCCGCACATATCTTGGTTACCTTAGGAGCCGGACAACCAAAATTCAGGTCGATAACATCTGCGCTTTCAGATAATAATATGGCTGCTGTAACCATATCATTTACATCTCCTCCAAAGATTTGGGGAATGAATGGTTCTTCATCAGGATGTGATTCCATTTTTGCCCAAGAAGTCGTAGCCTTCCTACTCAAAGCGGTTGAATTAGTAAATTCAGTTATTGTATAATCAGCACCACATTCTCGAGCAAGCAATCGGTAAGGAAGGTCGGTAACGCCTGCCATTGGGGCTAGGAAAATAGGACGTTTTTCACCACTCCATTTTCCAAGTTTCTCGAACATAACATCAAGCCTCTGCTAGCATTTTACCTACTTTGCGAAGCCGTTCTAATGTTCTGTCTAGTCTTTGGTCAACTCTACTTTTTAGAGCGTTATAATCGTGTGCAGCCAATCTGTACCCATGAGGTATTCTTCCACCTAAAAGATTCAACAATAGTCTGCTTTCTTCTAAACTAAGATCCGATACAATTCCTTCGATATCTTCCGGTTTTAGATTTTTATTTTTCAATTTTCCAAGTATCAATGTCTGTGCAGAATCGTTAAGGTAGCGATTAAAACCACCCTTTTTCTGTAACCATTCAGGTCCTCTTCTACCGTATTGCTGAGAAATTGCAGTCCATATCGAAGTGGATAATCTATCTGTTCTCTCAACCTTTTCAACAATTCCACTTGGTCGGAATTTCTCAAGAATTCGACCAGCTTTTGGTTTGTCAATTTCACACATAACTGCGGCTTCATCAACACTCAAAGGTTCGTTTCTGTCAAGCATGGCAGAGAATATTTTGGCACTTGGGCTCTCTGGTAGGATCTCCTTGCCGGGTCTGTCTCCCAGCAACCCCAAGTCATCCATCCATTGGGTCAAATCAGACATTTCTTGATTCATCAGTGGTCTTGATTCAATTATTTTGATAACCAAGGATAAAGGATCATGTTCTGGCATTTCAATACGCATCTTTGTGTTTTTTCTAGACCATTTTTCTTCTATGAATTCGAACTTCTCTGAAGTAATTTGCTTTGCTTGATTGCAAAAAAATTCGATACCGAAATCTATGCTCATACCTCTCAGGAAGTACCTTCTCCACCCTTTGCTTTCATCACTGAAACTCATTATTCCAGCTTCGCAAAGGCGAACTAAGTGATGATTCATCGCAGGATAAGAAACCCCAAGTTCACTTGCGAGTTCCTTCGCATCCCAAGACTTTTTTGGATGTGCGAGAATGTGTTTTGATAGTAATTGATGGATGGGAGTAGTGGTCATGTCCGATTCTTGTGACCTGTGTCTTGACAAATTCAGCGAATCAATTAGCCAAGTGATCAAATTATCCCGTTGTTTCATACTTGCTGGCAACGGAACTTCGGATAGTTTCGCCTTGTGCATGATACTCATGATTTCCTAGCGCCAATGGCATTTCAACTTCTCGTAAGAATTGCTTCTCAAAAAGCGATTATTCAGCGATTCTATTCACTCGTGTGAGAAATCACTGTCTTGAGCACTAATCCATCTTGGGTCATCAGAAAGGTGGGGTGAAAGGTCAATTGAATCCTCTCTTAGAATTCCTCTTCGTCGCAAAACCTTGACAGCAGAATGAATAGTTGCTCTAGTTCTTCCTAGTCTGCGCCCCAATTCTGATTGTGATGTAGGTGGACCATCAGCGACAATGGATTTGACAATTTGAGATTGAACTAGCGATAGTCCAATGGGCATAGATTCCGCAATTCTCTGAGGATTTAGTATGCTCTCGCCTTCAAAAATCGTGGTTTCGTTACCTTTGAAGTAGCACGTTCTACCATTAATCGGTAAAACGGTAATTTTTGAATGCGATTGTAAAACATCGAGATGGTGACGCAGAGTTCCATTAGCACTTGCTAACTTAGCCTGTAATTCTCTGTAACAGAGACCAGGTTTATCATCAAGAGTTTTCAGAATTCTTTCTCTGAATGGATGCTCATCAGAATGATTTGTTTTTGTTTTAACACCACCATACGCAACAGCTCCAATCAATGTTGCTGCTGCTATACCAGTGGCAATTCCTCCAGTCAATCCACTGGCTGCGGTGATCATTCCTGCTGCCAGCCATGGGCGTTGTTGAAC
>CAXAGT010000009.1:0-40529 GCA_963968885.1 uncultured Candidatus Poseidoniales archaeon
GCTTCGGATTATCCAGAATGGGCTGAAATTGAATTCTCAGAATCAAGGTTATTTTTAGAACAAGGACAAAGCACATCAATATCTGCTAGCCTCTCATCAATTGATCCACTTCTCCCTGCATTTACTCAAGGCAATGTTACATTCCAACTTCTACAGGGAAGTAGTCAAACCGTCATTAGCACCTCCTCAACACCACTCAAAATTGACCCTTATGTTGTTTGGATATTCGAGGATGTAGTGGAAGAATTAGATGCGAAAGGCAGACTATCTATTTCGATGACTCTTAGGAACGAAGGGAATGTGATTGATGGGCTTCTAGTAGATTTAGAATCATCCCATTCAACGAGTATGGGTTTCATCCCCCCTGAAGGCGCTATATTCGAAGATGGGATTGAAAATATAAGATACTTTGAAATCAATGAAATTGCAATAGGGTCAAATTTCACTTTGAGGGCATATGCAGACCTTCCTGCCGACCAAAATTCAAATGGAACAATTTTCCTTAACACGACTGTCAGAAGTATATATGTCCCTAGCGTTGAATTTGTCCAAACCACACAATCGGACTTTTTAGGTGTGCAGTGGAGGGAATCAGATAATGAACCATTAATTGATTTCAAATTAGTTATGAATAATGTAATCGAATTGGCTAAGGGCTGGTGGTTTTTCACCTGTCTTGTAATTGGCTCTATTATACTGATAAGGAAAGGAGTCAAAGATAGAATAATTCGAAATGAAGAGAAAGAGTCAATGGCTAAATTACATCAACCCAAAGAAATTTCAACAGATCCAAATGATTGGTTAAGTGGTTTCCAGAGAAATGAGGAAGTTCAAATTCAAGAGGAAAATGATACTAAATTTGCTTCGACAGATGAATACAGAAGACATTTTACTGAAAAATCGCGCCAACATAACGAAACCCTACAAGTAAGTGATGAAGTTAAAAATGCGGCTAAAACAGTAATAGATCATCATTCTGATACCATAAATCAAAACAAACTAAATGAGTTAGCAAATGAGATTCAGGAAGGAAATATAGCTAAACCTCATGAAGGAAATTCTTCTTTGGAACCCTCATCTTCAATTACCCAGAGAGTCATTCGTAATGAT
The DNA here is from genome assembly GCA_963968885.1 of uncultured Candidatus Poseidoniales archaeon. GTDB lineage: Archaea > Thermoplasmatota > Poseidoniia > Poseidoniales > Poseidoniaceae > MGIIa-L4. The sequence continues at coordinate 1,111 of CAXAGT010000009.1, forward strand.
CCAAATGAGATAATGAAAGAGAAAACTCAACCTGCCAAGAACATCCCTCTTCCAAAAGACGATGACTTGAGCATGATTGATCTTGATGATATTGACTTGTGATGTCTATGTGGTTAGTTGGAATTGATGAAGCTGGAAGGGGACCTGTAATCGGCCCATTAGTAATCACAATATTTGCGTGTAAGGAAGAAATGATAGATGAATTACGTACAAGCGGAATAAAAGATAGTAAACTGTTGAGCGCAAAAAAGAGAATAGAATTTGCAAAAATGTTAGATGAGAATGAATCGTTCTATTCCGAAACCGCTGTTATATCTGCTCAAGAAATAGATAATTACGTAGACAGTACCAGTTTGAACGATTTAGAAATTACTTATTTTGGAAGACTGATTGATAACCTACCAGAACATATTACCAAAAATTGTCAAATCATGCTTGATGCTTGTGAAGTAAACACAGATAATTTTACTCAAAAAGTATTGAGAAAATTGAAGAAATTTGATTATAAAGAAAATATTTCATCAGAAAATAAAGCAGACCTAAACCATACTCATGTTGCCTGTGCAAGTATTTTAGCTAAACAAAAACGTGATGCTGAGGTTTCAAGAATTAGAGAAGAATTGGGATTGGACATCGGTTCAGGATATCCCAGTGACCCCAAAACCAAATCTGCAGTTCTTGTAATGACTAAAGGAGATCCACCCAACAAATATTTGCGATTTTCTTGGTCAACTACAAAAAATGCTTGGGAAGAAAACCACTCAACAAAGCTAAGGAGAAGAGAGTTGAAATTTGGCTCTCAAAGAAAATTATTCTAAATTTGAAACAATTGGTTTCTTGAATGAATCGCTCCAGCACCAATCGTTCGAGATGTCGTGGCAACCAGATGAAAATACTCTTGCTGAAATTAGAGCATTTGCTCTGCAGAATGCTCTGGAGTATGAAGGTAAAGCAAATCCAGGGTCCGTAATTGGAAGAATAATGGGTGCTAGGCAAGATCTTAGACCACATGGTTCACAAGTTTCCCCTCTGATTGCAAAGGCAGTTGTTGAAGCGAATAACATAGCAAATCAACAAGGCTTAGATGCAGTGAGATCAATCCTGGAAACAGAAGCACCGCACTTGCTTGAAAAGCGAGAAAAGCAAAAGAAAAGAGAGGGATTACCAGAACTTCCGAATGCAGAAAAGGGAAATGTAGTCCTAAGATTTGCTCCTAATCCAAACGGCCCACTTTCCTTCGGCCACGCTCGTGGATTAACAATCAATGGCGAATATGCTAAACTATACGATGGTGAACTAATCCTAAGATTTGACGACACAGACACTGTTGTGAAAAAACCACTAGTTGAAGCATATCAACAGATACAAGACGAAGCAAAATGGTTGTTAGGTTTTGAGCCTCATAGAGTGGTATTAGCATCTGATAGAATGGACCATTACCATTCTTATGCCCAAAAAATGTTAGAAGATGGTTTTGGTTATGTCTGCCAATGTACAGGTGAAGAGTTCAAAGAATTTAGAATTTCAAAGACAGAATGTCCACATAGAAATCAATCCGTTGAAGAAAATTTAGAACTGTGGAATAAAATGAGAGATGGAACCTTCCAACCAGGAGATGCAGTAGTTAGAGTAAAAACTGACATGAGTTTGAAAAACCCTGCTTTGAGAGATTGGCCAGCTCTAAGAATACAAGATACGCAATCCAATCCACACCCTAGAATGGAAGTTGGTTCAACTTGGAGAGTATGGCCATTGCTAGATTTTCAAAGTGCAATAGAAGATTTTCTGCAGGGTGTAACTCACATAATCAGAGGCAAGGACCTAATGGACTCAACTAGGAAACAAAAGTTACTGTACGAACACTTTGGTTGGACATATCCTGAAACATTATACTGGGGTAGAGTAAAAGTACACGAATGGGGTGGATTTTCAACATCACAAATGCGGAAGGACATAGAGTCAGGAAAGTATGATGGTTGGGATGATCCTAGGTTGCCTACTATCTCGGCTTTAGCCAATCGTGGAATTTCTCCAGTTGCACTTAGAAATTTTTGGATTGAACTTGGTTTGACACAAAAAGACATCTCTGTACCTCTTGCAACTTTGTATTCTCATAACATCAAGGTTGTAGATGATGATGCACCTAGAATTTCATTCGTTAGGAATCCAACTGAGATAAAATTGCAGGGTGAATATCCCGATAAGCTCGTTATACCAATTCATCCAAATCATGATTTAGGAGATAGGATTTTCCAATTGAATGATGGAGAGGTTTACATTGAAAATGAAGATTATGCGAAACAAATCCTACGACTAAAGGATTTTGCAGATATAGAAATCGACTCTAATTCCGCAAAGATTACTTCAATTGAAAAATCAGATTCAAGAGCAATTGTTCATTGGTTATCCTCTGTGAATGCAAACCAAGGTTTACTCGTTCTTCCATCTGAGGATAAGATTGAATTCATATCTGGAATGATTGAAGAGAATAACTACCCAGAGGGCACATTCGTCCAAATCGAAAGAATTGGCTATGGTAAAATGGTTGATTCAACAACAATATTATTCAGCCATAAATGATCAGTCATATCCTAGAGCATTTTGGTAGTCTAGTGGTGAGAACCATCCCATAAATTCGCCGCTTTCATCTATTCCAACGATAGCTTTTGGTTTCCTTTTTTCTACTGCTTCTATAACAACAGAAATTTTCGTATCAAGCGGAAATTCAAGAATATCGCTTTGCATAATCGTTCTGCAATATGTTTTATCCAAGTCTAATTTTTTGAGCACTGCTTGTAGAACCATGGTTTGAGTAATTACACCCTTGGCTTGATTATTATCGTTTAGCGCAATCAGTACGCCAGATTCCACACTCAAAAATCTATGAATTGCTTCCGTGAGAGAGTCCTCTAAACCTATACTTAGGTATTCATCAGATAAGTTCATGTCACCAAGTACTCTACTGCCCATGATCAATCATCTCGAGGCGAGTATTGAACTTTATCAAGCAACAATTTTCATTGTCCTTTGACATCCTTTACAGGATATTCTCAAAGGTCTTGTATCGCTAGTAATCTGATTACTTGTACCACATGCTGGGCAATCGATTGTTGGGAATATCTTGGACAAGTTTTGAACCAATCTTGCTGTTCTTGGACTTAACAATGAAATCACTAGGAACAGGAATCCTACTCCGACAAGAGTTAGACCCACATATTCGCTAGGCATCCCAACAAAGAATATTAGCAGCGTTAGAGGGAATAGCGCAAAACAAGAAAGTAGCACCCCAATTTTCTTCCTACCTCTAGTTATTCTCAAGGAGAGTGCAAGAATAGTAATCAAGCCAAGTAATGTCAATACAAACAAAGGGAATGAGGAATCAATCGGACTATCTGTTGGTTGATACTTGATATCGAAAATGTCTTCTTGTTGTAATCCTATTGCACTAAATTTGAATGATTCTCCATTTGGAGTTCTGATGGTTCTCGTATCAAAGTTATCGTTAGATGGTGGATTTAAGGTTCCAAATGATGTCATCCTTGATGATTTTCCCGTTATAGTTAGGTCGTAATCTGACCAAAATGGTACTGGTTGATTCTTGATGAAATCTGTCAAAAGAACAGGTTGGTCTTCTTGAGCACTTTCCTCGTCAACAACGGTAGTAGTTTTTATTTCTATAACAACGGGATTATGCACGACCTCGTCATTGCCTACTAGGTCTAACCTAATTTTTGCATTCTCTCTAGCATCCCAGTCCCCAATCAGATCTTCAGCATCAAAGCCAAACCCGGTGTTCAAAAATGGAACAACTAAATCCGAATTCATTTGTTGCTCAAATTCGTTTTGCTCAGTTGGATCTATCCTTTGATTGACCCTGTGCTCGTCAGTAACACTACCTTCTTCGAATAAACGAATCGCTTGGCTAAGACTTGGCTCATCGCTTCCTATGTGGTCCAAAGACCATCTTAGCCAATATGCCATCTCGTCATCGATTTCTAAAGTAACCGTTCTTTCTAAAATAATTCTTGAAGACTGCTTTGATAGTTTAAAGTCAACTGTGACATCTAAATCAGACCCCTCACCAGTAGACCTTATTGGTTCCTCCAGAGGATAGAAAGTTCCTCCTCCATCTCCAGGATTACTGATGTAAATTGTAAATACTGCTGAACCATCTTGTATTGCTGGACCTTCATCAGTCAAATCAAGTCTTGGTTGAATATTGATTGTTTGCTCTCCTCCTTCACCCTCACTCCAAGTCCAAGTTGCCCTAACGCCATCGCCAGAGCGTGTTTTTATTGATTCTGTGTTGATGTTAAGACCGTTTACAGATACACTCGCTTCAGAGTATGCTAAGACATCCATGCCCCAAGGCGACATTATGATTACAGATACGAATACATCTCCTTGGTCAACAACAGGTTCTGGAACGACCATTTTCACGAACGGGAACTGAGCGACTATTGAGGCTTGGTCATCCGCAGACCCCCATCTCAATATCATTTTTGAATCAGCAACCGGAGCTTGGAAAATTAAGCTTCTCGCAGAAAGAGTTAGTTCAATTGACTCGCCTTCTGAAGTGGTAACGCTTTCTATGGGTACACTGAAGCTTATGGTTCCAGTCCCGCTTCCTAAAAGAGATGATTGTCCAGGAAGCGAAGCACTAAATTCATCATTACCAATTCTAACTGTCAGAGTCATGTTAACTTGGGCACTATTTGCGTTTTCGATTTCATATGGAATCGAAAAGTCCCAATCCCCATCAGGAATGTTGCCTGAAAAAATCCCACTTACTTTCCAAGAAGCAACTTCTTCCTCAGAAGTTACTGCGTTAGCAATCTCGACTTCTTCGGATGTATCCCCTAGCCTCTCTATATATGGGCTGAATGTTGCTTCTTGACCTGATCCTATCAAGTAGAACTCAGTGCTCACTGAATTACAGCAAACTTCTTGTTCTTCGGCTGAAACTTCAGATGTAGATACAGCCAAGGTAGAGAATAGTAGAATTGATATCAAGAGCAGTGATTTGACACCCTTCATTATTATCCCTCAACCTAAACCAACAGTACCAAGCAAATGAATAAAGCGATTGATTTCTGAATTACAAAGCCTTTTCCAATAATGTTCCTATTTCCTTCTCAAACAGACCAATCAAAGCATCTCCAACTTCCCCATGCATTTCCTCAGGTAGCAAACGTAGACCTAGTCTTGCAGCCGCTCTGCTTGCTTTCAACTCAGCATAAACAGACCTCATTTGGGCAAGGAAATATGTATTGATTGCATCTTTCAAATCTGCCTTAAGTTCTGGATCGTCCTCAATAACATTTCTTACATGCGCCTTGATTTCATCCTTTAGTAAATCCTTCATGGCTTCCATCACTAAATCTTCTGTTGCCATTAATTCTTTGATTTGCTCACGGAGCCCTCCAGTAAGTAATCTTTCTATTGCCATAAACACCCCAAAAGGTCTTGATGTTTCAAAGCGTCGATTAATTGGATAGGTTGAAACTAGCATCTGTGATTAATGAATCGATTAATTCACTAGCAAACAATCTTGCTTCAGAGGCTCCTTTTGGCCAAGAAAGTTGAACCTTCTCAAGTGTTGTTGCAAGGTCAAAATCCATAGAAGGGTGAACAATTCTATGCCATATTAACTCCTCTAGACGGGATGTCGAAATTTCTGTCTCATCGATACCCAAAAGGGCAATTTCGCTCAATGCCATTGCCCTGTCATTATAATCCATCTCAGCCCATTTTTTCCTCAAACGACTTATCATTCTAGTTGGAATTTTCTTCAGTAACTTATCCCCTTCTTCATGTGATTCTGGTAATGGAACCACATTTATGCTGCCTTCTGACTTGAGGTGATCTCTAATCATTGAGTGTATAGGGTCGTATGTCGTATCCATTGATTCTCTGAGCCATTGTCCAGCACCAACTAGGTATCTTAATTTCCTCAATCTTGGTGATTCATCAATTGAATACGCAATGCTTGCACATTGTGATACTACGTCTAAAACCGAATTTACTTTATTCCCTGATGATCCAAGTTCAAATTCTACTGATCTTCCAAATATTTCAATAAGATTCGAATCGTCTAGTTTTGAGAATTCTTCTGTGTCCCTCGTTAAATTAATTACTACTGAAAGCCCAATATCTGGTTGTTCATAATTGGTTACTTCGTCTTTAGGCAAGTGAGAATTGGGTGCAGTTATCCTCCTCTTGTAATTAATTTTTTTCTCAATTAAAGCGGACTCTAAAAATGAAAGTGCAATTATTGAATTAATCTCAGCAGGTGCTTGTAAATGAACCATATCTGAAGAAGAAATTTTTTCAGATATTGCACGAAGATAAATTTCCGACTTGCTAAAAGCCGGGCATTTGAAAATATCGTGCATGTTTTGACCCTACAACTTGAGGTTTTTCAACCTCACTAGAATTAATCATTCTACCATCAAACGAAGTTGGTCACGCTTGTATTGCCATCCAGCTTCCAAGCGACCATTGTTTTTGTAGTACTTTGCTAGTTTTCTGATTTTTGCTTCAGTTAACTCTAGAGCTCTTCTGTTATGGATATCTTTAGGATTGTTTGACATGTGATCAATTAGCCCAACCGCTTGCTTCATCAGGTTCATGATGTCTTCAGGGTATTTTCCTGCAACGCCTTCTTCAGCCATTACTTGTGCAATTCTCTTTCCGAGTACTAATCTTGGGTTTGGAACTGCATGTTGATCCCTTAGCAGAGTGCCGATTTCAGCAGATGATTTTCCTGCCTTTGCATATGAGACAATTAGTGAGGTGATTTCACCAACATCTTGGTTTGACCACTCAGGGGCTTCAGTAACAAAGGGTTTAGTTGAACCACTCTTTCCACGGTTTGATGAATACATACGTGCCATTACAACAACTCCAAGCAAGCCGGCGACTTGCTTCCCCTTCTTAACCGCTTTGATGCCTAACTGGCTTTCTATACACGGATATTAGATCAAAGTTTTTGATGAAGTTTTGCTAATGCTCCAGGGGTACCAGACCATTCCCATGCTGGAGCTATTGCCCTGCCTAAGCCTACAGCGGTTTGATTTTGTTTAATCAAAAAGTACTCCCCTGCTTTGATTTCTTTATCATAATCACTTAGAATATTTATGTGAATATCGCCCTTTAGTTTCTCTTCAGGAATAATATCGATGTTTCTAAGAGACTTTGATTCTTCCATAATTGCTATGCTGGCCTTAGACAATGAGAATCCACCCCTCTCTAGATTCCATTGCGCAATTTGTTTACCGTTGATTTCAAGCTTATGGCGAGGAGGTTTACCCTTCAATACTACATCATCCAACCACTTATCATTCAACATATTTTTTCTTGCCACTGATTTGTACATATCAATTTTCCTTTTAGTCGGTGTAATTTTTGGTACATTTATTTTGCTCATTACTTCTTTTGCGGCTGTAGTTAACTGTTCCAGACCTTCTTTGGAGGTTGCTGATTTGCCCATTCTTGAATCGATATAATCAACATCTTCCACAACAAGGTCCATGCTAGAATGATCAATAACATACTCATACCCATTATTTTTGATTAATGAATTCAGTAATTCTTGAGTTTTAGAAACCTCGTCCAATGACCACTCACCAGTGACGGGGATATCATAGTGTGCTGCAGGCCAGACTTCTTCAAGGTCTCTTGGCACTAAACCAAGTGGTGATGTTACCATTACTTCGTGTGCATTTAGACCTCGGGTAGCATCCCTAAATTTTTGATGAGTACGAGACAAGGAATATGGTTTCTTAGCAGAACATGGAAGCAATAGCAGACATTTATTCATATTATTTGGTGCCCTGTAACTTCCACTGATGAATGACTCCCAATCCCTAACTAAAGGGTCATTTAGGATATTATGAGAGTAAGAATCAAATGACCTTCCGGATGGAATCATAGACAAAAGTCCGGTTTGTTGTGAACATAAATTATCAAACCTCCTCAATCTTTCGACTAATTTTGCCGAGGAGAGAACGCAAGAGTCAACTAGACTACGCAAATTTCCAGTCCTTATTCCAGATCTTACCTTAGAAATTGCCACTCTCCATGCATCAATCTGAGATTGCATTGAACTATCCTCTCCTAGTTCAGGATTTGGATGCCTTGGACCGCTATCATCCAATAGCAGGTTAGATGCGCTAGCCATTCTTGACCGGCTTAAATCAAACAAATCAACTCCCATCCAAGCAAGAAGTGGGAGGTTATCAGGACCTGCAATACCTGGCGTCCAAATTAGGGATTGTGGAAATTTATTCTTTATTGTAACCAATGCCTCTCCAAGTTTACCAGGCAAGTTCACTAACTGTGGAGCATCGGTTAATACAATTATCTGGGGGTCTAATTCTAGATTCATAAGGTCGCTATCAAAGTTCATCCTCTGCCATGAAATTGGAAGTAATCCGCTTAGACCTGCCTTTTCACCCGCATCTGCTTCTTCCATAGATGGAGGTAATACATGACCGAGTGAGACATCCCAATTAGGAGAATTTTCTGCAAAATTTGGAGGACTTAGCGGGAACTTAGAGCTTAGGCTTAGACTAGCGGGAATTTCTTGGCTAAGAGATGAAGAAAAAGGAGAGAGTTCAAGCGGAATATCGTCACCATCAAGGGAAACAAGCGCAGGAGTCATCGCAACAGGATTTTTCCTATCGCCTAAACCCCAAACTCTTGCAAACCTTTGGCGAGCGATTACCACCTTGCCGATAGTCCCTGTCACATACGCTCCTCTAGCATCTCATTATTCAAGAATGCGAAGTAACTGATGAAAATGACTTCAAATGATGAGCCCGAGGATGAACCATGCGAGACCATGTTTATCACTTCCGTGCATCCATGGCTATCGTTTTGCTGTTGTTGTTTACTGCTAGCTTACCGCTTATCCAAACTACTTCGGCTGAACATATGAATCAAAGTGCTTGGTTAACCAAATCAGAATATACGGAAAATTTCTTTCTCAACTCCGGTGACCATATTACCTTGGAAACTCGCATAGGAGCACAGGAATTTGCTTCTGTAACCGTAAATTGTGATGATTGCAATTTATCCTTAGAGACCAATTCTCAAACAGTCAATTCTACTCCAAGTGCAACTATTTACTCAAGCACAGATTCATTTTTGAAAATAACAGTTGAGAGTTCTGTCACTCAGTTAATAGAAATGAATCAATTAATCGGAGTATCGGAGTCTATTACTAGTGCAAGGCCGGCTCCAAATGCCCTTTTCATTCCTGCAAGCGTGCATTATTGTGAGAGTGAATATTCTTGCTTAGGCGAAACACAAAATAGCGATTTTAGATCGGTTTTAGAACACGATTTGAATTATACTGGTTATCAATCTGGTATTGCAACCTCAGACTCCGCGAATCATTTTGCGATTGGGTTAGAAGAAGGTGAAACATTAGAATACAATTTAGCTTATGTAGATTCAAATGCTGAATTGCAATTATTTTGGCAGAATCAATCGAATGAACAAAGTATTGCTAGCGGTTCTTTTTCGACTGGAGGATTTTTAGAAAAGGGAGCAAACATCGATTGGTTCACAGCACCAGAAGATGGGCGTTTAATTTTCAAAATATCAACCGTTTCTCCTAGAGTTGTCTGGGGAATTCAAACAGTAATTCACCAAGAAAAATCCTACAGTCTTGATTCACCCATGGAATCAACAAGGATAACTGGTCATGGCATTACTACCTTTAGCTCAACAATAAATCATGGAGAAGCGATTAGATTTTCAGACATACCAGAGGATTGCATAGTTAGCTCGAGCGAATTCATAGACGGTAATTTTACAACAAAACAATTAGCAGTCTTGGATAAAACATCAATAGACGGTATTGCCCTATGGGCTAAGCCAAACTCAGTTTTGATTTCTGTGACTATAGAATGTCCAGTAATAGACACGTTTGTTAACATTGCATCTTTTTTTGATGCAGAATCCAAAATGGAAGCTCCTTCACTTATTCCAATGAATTATTTTGCAAACAACTCATCATATCCAACGACGAGTGAAAATTCCAGTGGAATTAACTCTTTCTTCATTACATCAATAGGGGATTATTCTGATGTATATAAAATTGAAATTGAAGCATGGGAAGACTCAGTACACTTCCTAAAATTCACTGTTGAATCAGACTACTCCGAGAATTTATCCATCAGAGCTTGGGGATTCAATGAGACTGGTGGAATGTTAGAGGTGCAAACTAGAAACTACTCTAATTTGAAATTGGAATTGGGAATAGAAGTCCCAAGAGGTACTCAGTTTTTCCAAGTCTTTATTCGTGAAGATTATGTTCAAACCACAGCGTGGGGAGAAGATGGAATTTTAATCCCATATCAAATATTCATTGATTATTCTGAAATTGATGAAGGTGATGAGCCATGGTTCCCTCCAAGCGATGAAGCGATCAAATGGGGTAATAATGTGAGATGGATTCTCGGATTTTCCTTCCTGATACCATTTATCGTGCTGATGATAGTAAATGCAAAGAATAGATTTGAGGCCGAACAATTTGCTAGCAAAAAAGATAGATTAGCAGAATTGAAAGTATTGTTGAGTTCTGGTGAGATAGACCCAATTCAATCGCTGGAGATGATCGAAAAAGCAATGATTAAATTGCGAATGATAGATTGGGAAGATTCTGTTTCTTCATGGGGAAAACCAGATGCTGACTATCTTACTGAAAATGTTCAGTTATGTGTTTGGAATTTAGGCAAGGCTATGGCAAAAACTGAGAATGCTGTTGCGTTAATGTTGGGAATTCATATTCTAAATCAGGATTGGGAAGTAGCAGGACTTAGGTTTGATGCACCCCAAGATTCTCCTTTTTCTGTTACAAGAGTTAACCCTAAGGCGATGTATCATGGAGAGGAAGTATTCTTAGATAGCCTGTCAAAGAATACGAGATTATTCATGTTGGTTGAATTGATTGGAGATGGAAATTACGTTGATGTTGAACTAAACGGAACTGTGGACAAAAAAGCAACTGCTTGCAGAATCCCCGTCACAATTGATGTTTCCAGTGAGGAGTAATCACCTTCTCCTCAACTTCGCATCTTGCTTGATAGCCTCTATGAAATCATCCGGAGATGTTGATTCTCTCATACCCTCAAGTTGCTTTTTTACTAATTTACTCACCTTCTTTGGCATGAAAAGTTTCAACAAAACAATAACATCTCCGCGATAACTGCTGCGCATTGAAGGAATTCCTCTGCGTTTTATCTCGATGGTATCACCTGAATTAGAATTCTTTGGGATTTTAATGTCCAAAGGTGCCCCATCAATGTGTTGGATAGTAATTGTCCTACCCAAAACTAGGTCTGAATAACCAACTGGAAGAGACATAATCAAATCAGTATTGTTTCTCTCAAACCACGGATGTTCTAGAACTTCTACCTCGATGAGGAGATCTCCATCCTCTCCAACTCCATTTGGAGCAGGCTCTCCTCTCCCCCTCATCCTTAATCTTGTACCTGTATCAGAGCCGGCTGGAATAGTGAACCTAATCTTTCTTGATTCGATGGTTTTTCCAGTACCCGAACAAGCCCTGCAAACTGATTTAGGAATTTTTCCTCTCCCGGAACAATCTTCGCAATCCGAAATTACTTGTTGTTGAAAGGGACCAGTTCTGACGACTCTTCGAACCCTTCCTTGCCCGTTACATGTGCTACACGTTATCATCTCGCCATTCACTGCACCAGTTCCGTCACAAGATACACATGAAGAAGGTAGGTCTGCTTCTAATTCTATTTCGTTATCCTCAATTAGTGAAGATAGTTCCACTGCATGTCTCATCAGAATGTCATTGCCTCTACTCCTTCTAGAAGAACGTCCTGAACTCCCTCCACCAAAAAAAGATGAGAAAAAATCACCACCAAATAAATCTTCGATATTTATGTTGAAGCCGCCGCCTCCGCCAAATCCACCGAAACCTTGAGGCCCATCATGCCCGAATCGGTCATATTGTGCTCTTTTCTGCGAATCGCTTAACACTGCATAGGCTTCTTGAGCCTCTTTGAATTTAGAGTCTGCATCAGGTTCTTGCGACCTATCAGGATGGTATTTTCGAGCCAATCTACGAAATGCATTTTTCAGGTCAGAATCACTAGCATCCTTGGAAACTCCTAAAACATCGTAGTAGTCTCTTTTGCTAGACAATTACATCCCTCTATTCTTGGCTGAAAGTAGGTCCAATTTGAATTTCACGGCTCATAAATTACTACCGCAATTGATACAATATGATTCTGAAATAGGATTCTGATATCCACAACTAGGACATATTTTCACGTTTGATGGCTGGTTTTGAACCACTTGATTGGAAGAGGGATTTGCTACCCCTATCATTGCCATTGCTTCAATACTCTCGTGATTTACAACCGGGACTTCGTTTCCAGATTTGTCAAAGCGTATTTTTTGTTGAGGTCCAGCCCTTCCAGAAGATTTCAATCCTTCCTCAATCAGATCGTCATTTGATTTTGGTGTACTGGAGGAGTTAAGTGGTGCTCTAGGTTTTTGGGCAAAAATTGGTGCAGATTCGCTAGCCGCTTTGAGAGCACTATTTCTGCGCTGAATCCTCTCCGCCTTGGGATCTTTTCCAAAAAATCCACCAATTCTATCCAACAAATTATCCATAAAAGAGACCTTTGTTTCAGTTCCAATAGTAACATCTGTCTCTGAAATGTTGTCTTCTCCTTTCATATTCCTTGTAGCCTTGACAACATATTTTGACTCAAGAAGTAAATCAACTTCCACTTTTTTCTCGTTTCCTAATTCAATTTCTGCCGATTCAGAATTATAATCTCCAATAGTTCCTCTAACTTCTTTTGTATCTACTCTACCAAGCGTACTTTCGAGATTCAAATCATTATCCCAAACACCAGAATCCTCTTGTTCCAATGTTTTTCTTAGCGATTTCAGCGCTTTTTGGCGATTAAATTCAGAGTTCTTTTCCTTACGGGTTTTTCTGAAAAGGAAAATACCTACCATTCCCGCTCCACCGTAGAATATTACTCCAATCAGGGGCGCTATGCTGATTATTTCTGCAAGAGGAGTAACTGTAACATGGATAGCGACAGCGACTAATATTGGAAGTAATAACATTCCAAAGGATGTACTTTTCCTCACCGCCATAATTTACCCACTCTGAATCTTTGTTTATGTTATTTCCCACAATTGTGTAAACAGGTCTAGCGGTCGTTTGCTACTTTCCCCTTCATTAGTAAGCCTTGAATCAAACCAATGGAAAAACCACAGTGAAGAATGACCATGCATAAAGGAACACCAATTAAACCACTAATCTTCTTGTTAGATATAACTGAACTAATTCCCACAGCCGCAAGTACCAATCCATATGCAAAAACGGGTATGCTCGCGTAAGTCTTGAACCAAATTGATAAGAAAACTGTCAGAAGTAATCCAAAAAGAGGTAAAAATTCTCTCAATGATGCTCTATTAGGATATTTTCTCAAAATTTTAGTTCTCCAAAATCCATAACGAACTGACATCTTCCACCATTTAACTAAATTATTTCTTTTTCTCATGAAAACATGTGTTGTTGGTGTTCGCATTAATTCAAAATTATTAGCTAGTAATCTCATCGATAAATCTGAATCTTGACTGGTTTCAAATTTTTCAGACCAGCCATTAACCTCGTTTAATGCAGTCCTTTTGTGTGTAACGAAAGCAGGAACCTTTGTTGTCCCTTCTTTTGTAAAACTGGCAAATTGTCCACTCCCACCACCAAACCGACTGCTTAAACAGGATTCAATCCAACTCTCTTGAACCGTCAAATTACCTTCAGCAGGTAGTACTTTTACCCCTAAAGCAGCTAATTTCTTTCCTCTATTTTCTGAAATCTTGTCACATCGTGCCCATGCTTGTTGTCGTTTTTCATAATGATCAGAGGGGACTGAACAATGAGCAATCATCTCAACAATGAACTCAATCTCTGCCGGCAATTCTCTCAAAGCAAGATTTCTTGCATGAGGGACAAATTTTTGCTGATTGTGACGAAGTTCAATTCTGGGTGATTCATTTTGTTCTAAGTTATTGATGTAATTTTCAACTATCCCTATTGTCCCATCAGTGGAACCTCCATCCAATATCCAAATGAGATGCTTCGAATTGTCGAATGTCTGGTTTCTTAACGAATCTAAGCAGTCAACTATATGCTCTTTCTCATTGAAACAAGGAATTACGGTAGCAATTTTGAACGAACTCATACTACAACCTCATCTAGCCCGTAGCGACTTGTCCTTTTGAGATTATACGAGTATATATCATAAAAGACAGGTTCTTGACTGGATAATAGTTGCGATGAGCATGTCAGGCATGAGATTGAAGTTGTCAGGGACCGAACAGGGTCTAACAACAATTGTCTCAACCACGATTTCAGGTGCAGAAAGCCCTGATTTGGTTAAAGAATCACTTATCCATATATTCCCTGATTTTCCAAATCAAGCGTCAACAGAGCCAATTTTTCCCTCCGAGAATATGATTGTCTGGGAAGCAGAAAACATATCTTTAGCAACATTTCTTGACGCTATTCACGAACAGAAGATTCTCGATACTGCCCTAGACTATATGAGTAAAAATCTAAATTCAAATTCTACTAGCTTTTTTATTCTGAGACAAGCAAGCATAAGGGGAAAAGTAGCCTTTCCAGTTGGAGACATCAACGAGTTAGGAGGAGTCATAAAAATAGATATTTCAGGTCCTAATCTAAGTCAATGGTTGGAAGCAGCAACTTGGCATGAAGGTAGAGATATGGTGCCAAGAACAATTGGAGACGAACTAACAATGACAAAAGATGGGGACCCTGTTACTTGGATTCAAGATTAGTTGATTTGATTTCTAAACAAACATGTTCAGCAATTTCTTTGTCTGGTCCCAACCAATTTAAATCCGGTAATCCTTCAGGATTACACCAAATCATATCATCATGGACTGTAAGTATGATATCATTATTGCAATTTTGAACAACCCAGACAACTAGTAATCTAACTTGTAGATGACCGAAATCATTCCACCAAATACCGACATCACCTCGGTACTGTACATCAATCCCCAATTCCTCGTGGTATTCACGCACGACTGCTTGTTGAGAATTTTCTTCCGATTCCAATTTTCCACCAGGAAATTCCCAAAACCCTGCAAATGCTTCGTCTTTAGACCTTCTAGCAGCAAGAAATTTTCCATCTTCCACCAAAATCCCTGCTACGACATCGATAACTGGAACATAGAGCATATGAGATAAAATATTCAAAATGGACAATCTGCAATTCTCTACAGATATATTGCTATAATTGGGCAAATGTATGAATAAGCATGGTATGTCTTTACCATATTTATTTTTCAAATTATTCTTGGATATGGCGTTAAGAGATCTATGGTATACCTCATTGCACAGAAATTCTCCAGCATCCTCACTGATTCTTGTAGGTATATCCCAAGAAGAAACATCCCATCTCTTCAACTCGCAACTAGTTTGCAAATTGCCATTACCAGTAATATTAGCGTTAATGACTTGCCTTCCGGAATTATCTGGAATTCTAAAATCTAAAATATCCTTGCCAATTTTTTCGACCCTAACCATTTCTGAATTTTCAGCTAAGCCAACATGAATTATCGCATCATATCTTTGACCGCCATTAATTTTTTCAGAGCAGTACTTTGAACCCTCTAAATCAACGGATAGGATTTTTTTCTCGAGACTAACCTCAAGATTACCCTGAGTATCTCGTATTGAAGCCCAAGGATCATCCAAATGGTAAGTATTTTGCAATCCTAGAACAGTATCCTCTGATATATTTTTTTGATGTTGACCAAAAGGCTGGAAACCTGTCACAAGAACCTTCAGTTTCCCCATATCGCTTGCTAAAGATGGGTAGTTAATTATGCTCATCACACTCATTTAGCCGTCACCTTCACAAAGGATTTGCCTTTTGTGCTGTTTAGGCGAGTAATATGGATGAGATTGTGGTAAGAGTACCATCATCCAAAGAATCCTCTATTGATTATCAAAAGAAGGGTGCAATCGTCAAGGAAATATGGCGTGAAATTACATTCGGTGTTGGTCTGTGGGGCTCACTTAGACCAGTGATTGCCGCAGGCTTAGCTTTGATTCCATTCCTCTTTTTAGGTCAACATTTCAATAGAAAACATCGTAAGGCATTTGATTTTACTCTACTGCAGATTCCTTTAATATTGACAGTTTTACTTTGGGTGGGTCTCTATCTTTGGTCAATTTTTGATGCATGGAGAGAAGCTGCAACTAATGTTGCAAGTTAGAAGATTAAGGCATCCACAATTGACTTTCTATTTCCAACTCCCCAGACTTTAACTTTGCTAGGTCAGACTTGTCTGCAGAATCAAAATCGTCAGGCAATTGACCGTCGAATATATTTCCAATAGAAGAGGATTCTATAGCCCAATGCATAACTGAATCTTCGTTGTTTGAGTGCTTTGGATGGTCTGGATCTTCATGGTCGATATCGGATTGATAAACACAATTCACTAAACCGAGTAAGTGTCCAACTTCATGGAGCATCACGGAGTTTTCTATTTCTTCTGCGCTTGGCCTGCTCAGGAAATTTTCTGATTCCTCAATTGTGGATTTGAAAATTGCAACATCTGCTGCATTCACTGCTACGCCTAAAACCGATTCATCTGTATATTCACCAGCTGGCATTAAAATGTGCCAAGTCAATACATTGGTTTGAAAATATGGAGAGGCACCTCTAGTTCTGTATGCCTCAGAGCGAACATCCTCGGCAGTCCATGTGCCATCAATTTCGAACACAGTTTTTGTTTTAGTAATCGTGATACCATCGGGCTTATCACAGATTTGCTCCAATCTTTGTTGCAATAATTCTATGGAGGAATCTTCGGGTGCAAATCCCTCTGCGTAATCTATCTCGATTACCATTGAAGTATATTTGTCATCATGAAGACAGGCCTTTAGCAACCCACCCGGGACACCTCTTTGTTCAATAATTTGATTTGTGGTGTTGCTACCAAAGCATCCAGAAGTTGCTGAGAATAGAATTACCATCGTTAACGAAATGCACTTGAGAAAAGACTGCATTATAATCCTCCAAGTATTCTTCCCAATAAAGGCTTATCAAAATCCGTCTGGAATTTCGAGTGGAGAAAATAGTTGTCCCGGCCCACTTACCTGTGCTAATTGTTCCCTGACTAATTTTTCCCAACTACGTAGGAATAAAATTGCGTCAGTATATTCGAGTTGCACTTCGTTGAGTGTGACCCTAATCAAAGTTGAAAGGATGTCCATCCTGTCTTTGTCAATTATATCTAACACTTTATCTATCGAAAAATTTGAATTGCTAAACTCAGTATTTTCTACCTCAATCTCCCACCTTTGTGTAATTCTCGGAGAAAGTTGAATTGAATTCTTTTGTGAAAATTCAATTAATTGTGGGAGAAGTTGATTGATGTGAGATTCGACAACTATTGCTACTTCTACCACTGGGATAGTCATTTGATTTACCAAATTAACCATTCTTTCCTGTAAGGTCACTAGACCTTCGACATTTGACAAGATATTCACTCCTCAGTTTTGAGTATCAAGATACTTCCATCCGTAATGATTCCATTGTTCTAGAGTCCATCCATCTGGCAAACCGCTAGGAGGAAGGGGAGGATTTCCTCTCGGGTCATCACTGTCCTTGACCTGTGCGACTTGTGGTGCAGGTTCAGGAATTGGCACTGTCACCTGTGGTGGTGGTAATGTAATTCCTGGAGGAATAGCAAGTCCTGAGGGAACTGGTAGAGGTGTTTGAGCTGGGTTAATGCTAGGAGCCTGTATTTCGGGCAATGCTTTTGTTTCCATTTCATTTTTGACAATTGATGTCTGATCTTCAGCCAGCTCATCTTGTGATGATTGCATCCTTCTGTAGATAATTAACATCCACATCATAGCGCTTAGTGATACTATAGCAACTATGTACATAATCACACTTAATTTTTGATCAGCGACGTCTTGAGAGAATGCATCAGAGCCTCTTTTTGTTTCTTCCTTTACTATCAGGGGCTCTAAATTCCTACGGTCTAGCTCGACATTATCGATTAGAGCCAATAATCTATAATCGGTAGAAGAAGATATGATTGTAGATGCTTGCTCGGTAAGAGTTGCTTGAATAACTGCACCAGCATTTGCTTGGATGTCAACTCTATCGATGTCTGCCCAGTAACCGCCATCTTCGAACCTTTGTAGAACAAAGGAAACATTGCCTCTTCCACCATCATTTTCTACTGATACAGTCAGTGTAACCTCTTCACCAGCAACTGGAGTAGGCTTATCCCATTTTACCATAGAAGATTCTGAAAATATATCGAAACTAGGTCCAAGTAGGGCTAATTTCCACGTTGCTACTGGCTCGATCAATGAATTACCCTGTGTAACAAATGGATTTCCTGCTGCGTCTGAACCACTTACCCAAACATCGACGAAATACGATGGAAGCAGAGTTGTTGCTCCCCCATCGGTTAAGTCTAGGTTACCAGTCCAGAAGAATTGCTCTCCAAATGGCGTGGTATCAGGTAGCGGGACGCTTCCTCTTGAAATCTCAGCCTCTCCAGCCCTTACTCTGTAATGAAGTGATGCTGGGTCAAATTTATCAAATCCGTGATCATCATTCGTTTCCAATTGGATTAGTAAATCATGGGCTTCTCCGATTGAAATTTCTCCATTTGGCGAAATTCCTCCAAGGTTAATTGAACCGATAGTAGGGTTTTCTGAATCAACTGCAAGCCTTACTCTTGGAGTTCGGGGAGATTCGTCCTCGGCTAAACCCGGAAGATCTTGTAGTGTTAATCCCAAGTCAAGATAACCAGACCTTACCGATGGGACAAGCAAATCTAGGGAGAATTCACCGTCTTCTCTTGGACTGGTAGTCCAGGAATTATCATAATCTCCGAATGCTACATCGAATGCTCCTGCTGGAGCAGGGGTCTCATCCTCGCTGAAAAGAACCCTTCCAGTTACACGTAATGCTTGACCTGCTCCAATAATTGACTCTTGATTTTCCTCATTGTAGTGGTTAGTACCATCTCTCAATTCAATTGCTCTGATTTTACCAGGTTGTGCGTCGAATCTGAAATCGTTGTCAAGACTCCAGTAATCATTACCCATTCCGGCTTCTACTTGATTACATGGAGTAGTTTCTCCTTCTCTACATGGCAAATCTGTGACTTTCATTTTTGGAATAAAGAATGTCTCGCCATTTGTGTCAAACGATTCTGAAAATGTCCAAGTCAACTGGAATTGTGCTCGAATTACGATAATAGATTCATTTTCCTCACTTGTGATGACGCTGGAATATAGATTTGATACTGCTAAACCATCGCCACCAGATTCCATAACTGCAATTGGCTCCCCATCAACACCCTCTTCTAGAGAGATAAATATGGAAGTATCATCATCATCAAAAGAGCCTCCTAAGGCGTACTGAATGTAATTGATATCTTCCCATCCATTACCATCTGATAGAGAGATTTGAGCGACATATTGAATTCCAGGGTGAAGCGGTTTTCTGTCATCGTGACCCAAGATGGTAGAGTTAGTTGCATCAATCACTGGTTCAAATTCTTCTCGAATGATGTAAGTTACAAGGTCTGCATCCCAATCTGGAGCAACCTCACCAGGTCTGAAACCACAAGCTGTACCTGATGATTGGGCTGGGCAAACTGGACCTCCTCCCATTGCTATTTGATTGCCCTTAGAATCCGAACCAGTAACGAAGAATGATACTTTCTTACCATGTCTGAGCATGGAATCATCGATTACTCCCTCAAAGATATTGAGCCCTCCTGCAATTATTTCTGGGCTTGAAAAAGTCAAAATCTCATACTCATCTTCTTGTGGTAGCCCATCGAAATTATAGTCGTGACAACCAATATTCTCGCTGGCTTTACATCCAATCCAGTAGTTCAATGTGATTTGATTAGGTGGTTCAACAGAATCTTGAATCTTAATTGAAATCGGCTGACCACTTCCTGGTGATGATGCATGTTTTTCTTCCATATCTAGAGGAGTGGCTTCCACAACAAGAGGTGAATTACCGTCGAGAATGAATTTAATGCTATTATATCCGGGGTTAGAGAATGTTGATCCATTTGGCAGGTTTACTGCCTCCACATAGAATACCATTCCACCTGGCTCAGATTCAATCGGAGACTGGAAAGTTATGTTATATGCACCGAAACCTGGATTTGCCTCCTGTGCTAGGATTACTGGTTCCCTAATAGGGTCTCCATCATAGGTCACATTTTGTCCTAATATCCTCAAGTCAAATTGCCCTGCTAGAGGTGAAAGAGAAGAGTCTTGGAAGTTTATTTGCCCAGTAAAAGATAAATTCTTTCCACCTCTCACGAAATCCCCGTTGTAAAGAGACCTACCATCCTCATTAGTTACTTGCAATGCATCTAACTGAATGTCATTTTCAACCTTCAAACCGAAGTTTTCAGTTTCCCAAGCGCTAACTTGAACTCCAAGAGGGTCTTCAACAGTGATAAGGGCTTCAGTGGATGGTTCATCGTCCCAGTCCCAATATACTTCCATTGGCACTGTTATCGTTAATCTCCCATCTAGCCCCTCAGTTGAAGTACAATTGTTGACATCAAAGTTAACCAATCCTCCACCATCGGAATTAACACTACATGTATCACCATTCAACCACTGGAAAGAGGGGTTCTGTCCATTGGTATTATTGAGTTGAATTATTGCCTTTGAAACTCTATTTACATTATCTCCGTGTGCAACATTGACTTTCAAATTTCTGTGAACTCCATCTGGAGACAATATTCCTCCTTCTAAAGAAGCATCTATTGCTCTAGTTTGCATGGTGTAGGAGATATCTATGTTTGAAATCTTGACCCTTCCTGGACTTGCAGCTTTTACTGCTATTGGAACATTGACTGTCCCTTCACCATTTTCTGGAATAAAATCGTTGAATGCTTGAACTAGGGAGGGGGCAGCACTAACATCGACCCCAACAACTGACTGATCGGAAACTTGGACAGCTGATTCATTCAAGAACAGAATAGATCTCCAATCCCATATGTTGTCATTTCCTATATCGATTTGAGGTCTATCTGGATATCCTTCCTCGTAGAATAGAGTAAACTCTGTTAACGTTGGTGTAAGGAATGGGTCTGAAGTGGAGAAAAACACTGCATACTTTAGAATTTGACCTGCATCATCACCAGGGAATGATAATTCTTGACCATTTGTAGCATCTTCCCAAGTGGTACCGTTATTATTTGAAACCTTCACATTCAGGTCAGTACCTGTAGGTACATCAGCAACCCAAACGGGTCTAACCTTACCTACCTTGGTTCCAGTTTGCTTGTGAGGGCTTGCCCATGTACCACTTGCTTCATATTCGGTAGCATATTCTAATTCAACCCACCAAGAAACTGCAGTAGAGCCAATCAGTTTAGCCTTCCAAACAAGTTCTTTACCAGGATATTCGAAGTGAATTGTTGAATTCGATTCTACCGGAACCCAATGAGTTCCATTATCAGCACTCACCCAATAGTCAACCCTATCTCCAATTGATTTTGCTGATGAATAAGTTTTCATATTCACTGAGAGGACATCGTCTCCAGTTATTGTAACTGGTCCAAACCATTCAGTAGTACCTGGTGCGGGAGTTGTCTGATATGTCCAACCTGTCCCATATTCTCTGTAGTAAAGAGTGCTAGAGGACCAAGTTGAGTAACCGCTATCTACAGTGATGAATCTCTTTCCATCATATTGGAGACCGTATCCCAAAGATGACAAATCTCTTGTTCCAGTTTGAGGGACTAAAGAGGTAGAAGAACCGGATATTGCCCATGCCTCAAGTTGGTCTTTATCGTTGTAGACTGAACCTTCTTGACAACGCATGTAGAATGTGGATTCTCTCATCTCCAAGCCTCTAACCTGCTGGTTGGTTTTTCCACATTCGTAAACTGATCCACCTGTTGATGAATACGAATACATCTGTTGCGAACGAGTGAATTGTCCGTTACCCTCAAAATCATAGTTCACGACTCTTCTTTGTGCGTTGTGAACAATCCAAAATGTATCATCACTGCTATCATAAGCAATTGCGGTATATTCTCCAAATTGCGGTGATACGTCATATGAATCCATGCAGGTCCAAACATCATCCCTGGAAACATCGAATTCGAGAACTCTGTGGTAAGTTGTTGGAGCGCTGGAAGAGTACGTGTATTTGTATCCTGATAGAATTGCAAATAACCTTTCATCATCACTCAACGCCCAATCTCTGAATCCCCACATTCCGTAATACGATGAGGAGTGTTTTTGAGGTAACTGGCATCCATTTTGGTCTAGATGTATTGTTGATTCTCTTGTTATGTTATTCGTGTACATTCTTTGTACTATATTATTGAAATTACTAGATGACCATGTTGACATGAATAACCAATCATGATGTTTCAACATAGCTCCTTGCGAGTTCGCAGTTAGAGAGTTTGATGATTTTAGTAATTGTTGACTAAACCTAGTTTCTGTGGCATTGGATGTGTGTGGTTGCCTGATTGCATAAGACCCATTATCGAGCCACGCCGTGGATGAAGAATCTACAACTGCATCATTTCCGTGTGCAAAAAAGTCAACGCTCATGTTTGCCATTGCTAAAGTAAGGTCATCAGATCTCGGGTCAGTGGAACTAACTTCTCCCTCAATCCAATCATCTCTGTTATCGTCGACAATGTCTGACCAACCTGTGGAGGAAGCACCAGATAATGTCATACTGACATCAGTTACCAATGCACCTTTGGGGATGGAAATCGATGATCCAACATCCGGATTAGCACCCTGGTACAAGGCAATATACTCTTCATTACCGTTGGAGAATTCATAGACGTGACGTGACACTCCAGAGGCCTCAGCATTAGGAGCAATATTCTCCACCAGAGGGGTGAACGGGGTTGCTAGGAAGAGGAATAAGACCACCAAAAGAATTCCGCGGGCGGATGAAACTGACCTAGCCATGGCTACCACTATTGTCTCCCACACACTAGAATGCACTTCAATGCTACGCTTCTAATCTCAATAAATCAGGGTTGATTATGTCTATCTTGAGGAAAATTCATCCAGTATTTCTTGAATCATATCGAATTGGAGATGAATCTCCTCTAACTCCATCTTCCTCGTCGTCATTTACTTCAAACCAATCAACTAGCCAATCCCCATCCGTATCCCAATTTATGGGGTCTGTGCCTTCTGCAACGTGGTCATCATCTAGATCAAGTAAGTACCAGCCATATTCATGCTCACCAACCGACCTAACAGGAGCAGTGTTAGGACTGGATTGATAGAAAATTTCCCACTGGTCGGTCCTGTTTCCTGCTGCAAGAACTACATCATCTGAAACATCAACTTGAAGATAATCGTTATCCTTGTCATCAACAATATAGGCAAACTTAGGATCATTCGAGCCTTGCTGGTCCATCATCAAGTAGTTCCTTGTGCCCTCATCCCACTCACCTAGACCGAGTAGGTAAGTTCTGAATTGCCACCACTCTTCCACAGCTTGCCCGTCGAGAACTAACCCCGCAAGGCGAACAGCGTTTGGAGAGGAATATTCGGTTGCAGTAACGGCATAGAATTCTTGGAAATTAGTGTAAGGAGTGTAAGAACATCCTGCGCCAGAACAGTCCCAATCGCCATCTTGGTCAGGATCTAAATTGGCGTCGTTTGGATCAGTAGGATCTAAAGTAAACCATGCGAACCTCAAATCAGGTCTAGAGAGGACTCCGTTATCTAAGGAAAGCGGCCTACATGAGACAGTATTAGTATCACAATCTCCTCCAGTAGCAGGATCTATCCAAACTACCTCAATCTGTAGGTTAGACGAATAATTATCATTGGTTTCATTCCATGCTTTAGCATATTCATACCAATCAGGAAGCATGTCACCATCTGTGTCGTTGTTAGACGGGTTTGTTCCATACTTGAAGACCTCTCTTCCATCGGAGAGATTGAAGTCTTGATAGTGAGCAGTGACTTCTCCATTTAGGGTTTCAGTGATGTAGGATTTTGAGTCCCCATCTGAGTCGTTTAAGTCTGGCCTAGTTTGATTGTCATATTCCATCCAGTTGGTAAACGGAAGGTTTCCGATACCTGGTTGGATAACTTGACTGGAAGGAATAAATGTGCGGTTATCCCACTTACCCAAAGGAGCGGGGATATCAAATGATGTCCTGTTGTACCAACCATCACTGTCACCATCGTAATTAACATCCCAAGGATTGATTGGATTACTCGCCCATCTATCTTGTGTTGTGATATCTGTCATACCATACGAAGCATAACAATATTCCCAACCGTCAGGAATTCCATCACTATCTGAATCTGAATTTGTTGGGTCAGCAACACCGATAAGAGTCCTGTTAAAATTATCAGAATCTAATTCGTTTATTTTCTCCATTCTTTCTACTGAATCTTGTCCTTTCAATATGAAATCATTGTACAATGCTAGGCGAGATTGATCCTCATTAAGACCACCCTCGTCTTGGTAAGCATTCATTGCGTCCTCACCAAAATCAACGATTCCTAACGAACTTGGAACTGTATTCCGAGAGAGATATTTACCCCAAGTCCTGGACTCCCATTCCCGTAAATTACTGAATGTTTCATTCAGACTGATTACACCATCACCATTGCAGTCAAAGGAGTCTTGGTCCGTGTCGAGGTTGACATCATTGCTGATCAACGGATTCATTGACCAACGATTTTCATCTAAGTCCCACTCAGTAAACCAGTACTCAAATCCATCATACATGCCATCATCGTCGGTATCAGCATCGGTAGGATCGGTCATTCCCATCATCATGCTGATGAATGCGCTTGGAGGCTCCCCTTGTTGCCAAGAATTCAAATCGTCAAGGTATCTTTTCCCTCTTGTTTGCTTGGAAATAATAATATCAAAAATTCTACTTGCTTTTTCAGTTGGTTGTTGGATGTCACCATCTTCATGAAGTAATGGAGCATCACTTGGATGTTGAATTCCATTATCAGGATTACTTGTAGCTAGAGCAAATTCCTGTTTGTCTATCAACCCGTCCTCGTCTGCATCAAAATCCCCATCATCAGCAACTAAGGGATTCAATGTCCAAGTCTGTGCGCTAAGGTTCCATGCAGTAAACAAAACCTCCATTCCATCAAGAATTCCATCTCCATCGGTGTCGATATTGTTAGGATCAGATGTTGGCCCAGTTAGATTATACTGCTCGCTGGTCAGGAAGTCCCCGAATGACATATCCGTCTGAATTCCAGCCCATTCTTGCAGAGCAAATGCATTTCCAAGAGTTGTTACGAAGTATTTTGGCGCACTTCTGTTGTTTGAGATTTCGTTCGAAATCGTTGAAATCGAATTGTATTCTTCCCAGTTAGTCATACCATCTTGATCTGCGTCTTGGAATCTATCATTCCTATCAAGTGGATTAAGTGTCCAAGAATCACCGAAAACATCCCAGCGTGCATAGTATATTTCCCAACCATCTGGCATACCATCATCATCTGTGTCAGCATTCAATGGGTCTGCTGCACCTGTGGATGTCGAAGGATATAATCCGAGGACAGTCGGGTCAGCGTTTTGAACAAATTGTTGAGTTGGATTACCGTATGATGTAATATCGTCAAATAGGCTTGTGTTAAATCCTTCAGGCAACGAATACTCACCAAATGTTATCTCATCACCTGCATCAAGGTACCTTATGTGGTATTCAAGCCAATTGTTGAATTCCTCATCCTGAGAGATGATACCATCAAAATTGACATCAAACCCATCGCCATCTGGATTGTTCAAGTAGTCAGAACCATTCAGAGGGTTGATACCTTTTTGTGAGGCTGACCAAAAACAATTGCCATCCGCTTCCCATCCATCGGGAAGACCATCTCCATCAGAATCGATGTTGTTAGGATCTGTCTTAATCCAGTTTGACGCTGCTTGTGATGATTCTCCAAAATCTTCTAACAGGTTTCCTGATTGTCCCTGGTCAACCATCAAACTCCATTGGTATTCGCATAAGTTTGCCAAGCCATCGTTGTCTGCATCCCAGTTAGCGTCATCTGCTCTGTATGGGTCTAAAGTCCAATTATTACCGCCATCGAAGCCTACTCCAATCCAGCGCCTATTCTGAATTTCCCAGCCATCTGGCATACCATCATTATCACTATCAGGATTTGTTGGATCTGTAGCAGGATCCGCTCCTACTAATCCAAGATAAGTCTGATTAGCAATGGATCCAATTTGAGAGTCACATTGGTAATTCATTTGGAAGGTGTAGTAACACCATAAGTTTGTATCATCAAAGAAGAACCCGAAGTATTCTGAACCATCGCTAATACCATCTCCGTCAGTGTCAGCCCTTCTTGGATCTGTCGAGTTGTATCCATCTGCACTAGTAGCAACGTATCTAAATTCGTCAAGGTTCGTCCATAATCTTTCATTAGAACCATCATCGCTTGCGTCAAGATTCAATCCATCGTTATCTGGATCGAGCATTGCATCATACTGGTCTGTTGGGTCAAGTCCATTGGCTAATTCCCAGCCATCGAGAATACCATCATTATCGGAGTCGTTGCTGCCGGGATGCATCAATTCTAGGTTCGAATATTGTCCGGGAGCTGCCGATGCCAATACTCTCATTTCAGAATCGATATTTATTGTTGCAATATTGTTTATTTCTCCTGTTATTCTAGTTTGGTTTTGAAGTCCATAAACTGCGTTATAGTCTCCAGCAATTGCCCATAATCCATATTCCGAACCAATCAAGATTTCATCTCCCGTAGGATAAATGGCATGCACATTGTCTGCTTCAACAACTGATGCACCATCCAAACCTGGGAATGCTAGTAAACCACTATGACTTATTGCCCCTGTATCCATAACAAATCTATGTACACCTGATGGCATTGCTATCCAAGCAACCTCGTTTTCTGAATCACTAGGTCCGTCCAGTACTATGTCTCTGACATAAGCGGGTAACTCAACAACACCTGGTGCGAGAGGCCTAACAGAATCCAAATTCCTTGTAACATTGTAAGACTGCAATGCGAAAAAGAAATGCCAATTTGCTTGAGTTGCATCCCTAGCGGATGTTGTCTCAAATGATACAAGTCCTCTATCTGTACCAACGAGCAATGTTAGAGGGCTTGTGGCTCCTGCACCGTGAGCAACACTTGTCACATTCGCTTCAACTTCTTGCAAAGCCGTCTTTATTCCTTCAGACAACTGATTTGTAGCATCAATACGTCCAGTTTCGTCAACTTCAACAACCGCACCTTCTCCAAAATTACCCATTGCGATAATGTGAATATTTTCGCTTGTTATCTGTAATTTTGCCATTGTGTTAATTTCACCAACCGCTGACCAAACCCAATCATCAAGCGGTTCTAGGTTCCCATCTACCTGCAAATTTGCAACACCAACACCTAAATTAGATGCAAACGCAATTCCAAACATGTTATCTTCGTTACTCAGCTCAATGGCGTCTGAGAGAATCACTCCTGATGGCATCATCATGTGTGCAGAAGTTTCTAGTTGGTAATCTATGGTAGTTATACCGTACTTTGTTACCACGTATACTTTCTCATCAGAGGTGATAACTTCGACAATATCGTAGTGATTGACTGTTATGTTGTCTGTTGAACCCGACATCATCAACGGAAGAACAGAGTAGGAATTAGATTCTCCTAAATCGGATTGTTTCAAACCAGGGATAACGACGTTTCCGCCGTCATAGAATGTTTGATATTCTTCCAAGTTCGATATTTGTTCACCCAATTTTACTCCGGTTCTTGTTCTAATTGGATCAATGGTGATGAAGCCATCCCTGTTAATGTCCCATCCATCATCATCAGAATCAACCAAAGCATCGCTTCTGTTTAGTGGGTCCAAACCGAAGTGAACTTCCCATCCATCAGGGATTGTATCCCCAAATGAAGGATAGAGTTTGTCGTTTGTAAAATTAGTCCATTCCCATCTGTCGCTATCTTCGCGCATTGGATCGGTTCCAAGCCACAAATCAGTGTCAATGCCCCCCTCACCTCTTACTGCACACGCCTGTAGAAGATTCTCAAAAGTGGCGTTATTTCCTGAAATAATGTAAGGCCAATTATCGAATGGAGCTCCATCCGGTAAAGATGATTTACACCACAATCCATCAAGTTCAGTTGTGTGGTTAGACGGAGAACCGTAATTGTACTCTTCAGGAGATGTAAATCGTTCTGATATGCTGATTACTCCGTCTCTATTAATATCAAAGCCATCGTTATCCGGATCAAGTTCTTCATCAGCAGGGTCTAGAGGGTTGAATCTAGGACATTCAAATTGCATTGTCCATGGATTGTAACCGCCATACTGCTCACACATCCACGCCTCATATCCATCTGGCATCCCATCTCCATCCGTATCTGAAAGTCTTGGATCCAGATATTTTCTTGACCCATCTTCATCGATTACGCCGGTTAACCCTCTAGCAAAATTTGGAGCAGTGCAATTTGCTGGGAACGGCCAACAATATTCTTCAGTGGCGTTTAATCCATCCTTATCTCTGTCAGTGTTTGCATCAGTACCATCGCTTTTATCCAGCCCTTGGATGGTTACTATCCTCGAATCAGAAGTTGTCCAATTCATCCAATCCTCGAACAAAGTTTCGTGGACATCTGGAATAAAATCTCCATCGCTATCAGTCGAAGGCGGCTTATCTCCATCGGTATCATTAGGGTGAACTGTCGATACAGTTGATAGCCCCGGAAACTGAGACATGAATAGCAAACCTGCAACTACAGCAAATGTTGCCAAAAGAGTGGATTGACTTCTTCTCACATAATCACCTAGACATAGCCTTCGCAGGCCCTTACCTAAATGGGATTGATGCCACTTATGATACTGATGGAACGATGTTCCGACAACTTAGGGCTTTTATGACAGAATTTCGTTTCTCACAATTGATCAAAAAAAGTGAATACTACGAAAAAAATATCCTTAACCATAATAGGTATCCTTTCCGAGCAGTAATAGTTCAGCATGTCTTTATCTATTACTCACCTTGGTTCGGGAAGCAGTGGTAATTCCACGCTCCTCATGACTGAGAAAACGAGGATTTTGATAGATCAGGGATTCAGCGGGAAAAAATTGGAAAAAAAGCTAGCATCTATTGGTGTTGAAGTCAATACAATTGATGCTGTTTTTATCTCCCACCACCATGGCGATCATGGCGGCGGGGCAGGAATTTGCCAAAGAAAGTGGGATCTGCAAGTTTATTGCAATGAACGTACTGCTCAAGAGCTAGACCTTGATTTCCAAAAGACAACTCTCTTCAATTCATTAGATTTAATTTCAATAAGCGACGACATATATGTTCTTCCGGTCCCAGTACCACATAGTGGCTCTGAAAATGTGGGATTTGTAATTTCCCACGATAAAGAGAGGTGTGCTGTAATCACAGATTTGGGATCTTACACAAACGAGCTAGTGCAGCACGTAAAGGGTTGTGAACACATTAGCGTAGAAGCCAACTACGATGAAAGAAGACTACGATTAGGACCATATCCGCAATCTCTCAAGGATAGAATAACCGGTAGTGGAGGACACTTATCAAACGATCAAACGGGGGAATTTCTCCAAAGAGTTGTAACAGAGCAGACAAGAAGTATCACCTTGACACATCTTTCTGAAAGGAATAATGCACCACATTTAGCAGAGTCCACGGTTCTATACTACATCGACGAAATTTTTGAAGGAGACATCTTCATATCTGGAAAAAATGGACCAGAATTTACGCATTTTATTGGTAAAAATAGAGGGGAAAATGAAAAATCCGGAATATTGATATTGTAAGAATAACCATACAATATTACGTGATTTGATGTTAATGCATAATAGGTTGATGTGCACAGGTATTTTTGTGCGAAGCGACCGTGAGCAATCATATCGCCAAATTTCGCGCGATGACCGTGCGGTAAGTGAAATCCTGGGCACGATTATGTTACTTGCAATGATAATGACAATCATGGGAGGAGTGTGGATATTCCTTCAGCCGTACATGAACGATTTTGAAGATAATACAAATTGGAGTGCCGCTCACGGCATTGCCGACAGATTCGAAGATAGAATTGAAGTTGCTGCAATCGCACCAGAAGGTTCAGGAATAAGGCATAATTTTGCTTTACAATCAGCCAATATATTGCCACTGAGGCAAGTTGAATCCTGGCAGATACAGGCAGATGTTACTTCTTTCGAAACAGTGAATTTGGAAAGAACTAGCACAACAGAATTTGTTATTGAAGCACGTAATGAAACAGCCAGAAGTGTAAGATTTACTACCCCAATCGGCGTAGAGGAATTTAATTTCACGACGATTTTTGGAGAAAATGCATTTGAAACGACTATCGAATCTGATCATTGGATGATTGTTGATGTCCTAGATGCAGATGGATTATTGCTGCATCGTTGGATTTCTTGGGAAATATCGGGTATAGACATCAGAACTAGTCTGGAGCAGGGTGAGCATAGGCTAGCCCTTGTGAATGGTGGAAAGGCAGAGGTGTTTTCAGACAACATCTGGGAGGTTACATATCCCACTGATTTGGTAATTGACCAAATGGCTGAGGGAGGTTTGAGACTTTCAGTTCCGTTGAATGATGTAATTTTAGACAAAGCACTAGGTTCAGGAACTCGAAGTGTCGACATTGTATCTGGTGGACAAATTGTAGCATTCGACCAAGAAGTATGGAATGTTAAATTCGAAATGAAGAACAGTATTGACCAAATCATAACGCCACAATATCATGAATCTTGGCTGAGTGATTACACTCTAAATCGAGCAAGTGGAACGCTTTCAGGTTTCCAGGGTATTGCTCCATATGAAAGGGCAAGTGGAATTGATGGATTCACAGTGGAAACAAATGGTGAAAGTTTATTCTTAGACGTTAGCATACAGACATTGGAGGTAGAAGATTGAGAAGTCACCTCGAAAGAGATGAGGATGCAATTTCCTCAACTATTGCAACTGTATTGCTCTTTGGCGGCGTTATTTCCATAATTGGTCTAATGATGACATCAATGTTGCCAGTTATCAATGAGCTTGAAGGATCTATTGAAAGAAATGATATGGGTTCACAGATGAAACTGCTTGCTCAAAGAGTGGATGAGTTATCTCAATCTGGTATGCCGGGTGATTCCAAATCTGCTGATTTACATGCTGTGGATGGAGTTCTTGGCTGGGACTATACCAACGCAGGAATGTGGTATTCAGCGGCATGGCATGATGACATCTCTATCCGTACAGATGGATTAACATCTTTTTCTGATACCTTCAAATTAAGACATGCAGAGAATGAAATTTCCACCATTTGCCTCAGCGATTTAAGATTAGGAAATGATAGAACTTGGAATTATGAAATTCCTGATTATTCTGAGAGACTTGTATTTTCTGTAAAATCTGGAATCACTATACCTCTTGGTCCTACTGAAGTGGAACTTTATTCAAATTCAGAAGTTATTGACACAATGTCTCTTCTAATAGATGATGCTGTTAGTTTGGACATAAGTTCCATGCAAATAACTGAAATAAGAAGTGAGAGTCAATTGAATATTCTATCTCTAACTGGGAATGGCGGCTCCACAATATTAAGACCAGATGATTCAAATTCATTAACCGGTTTGGGAGAGTCATGGACTATTCCTCTTCCAGCAGGATCTTCTGTGATTCACGTTGCATCAACTGATAGTAACAAAATTAGTTTGAGACTAGACGAAGAAGACACAACTGTTTTTGCAATCAAATCAAGCCAAACTAATGTTGGTTCAAGCCACAGTTTTGAACTGAATCTTTCAAGCCCTCAAACAGCTTACCTTTCCACATCATTCGATTCCCAGATTTCAATTCACGTAGGAGATTTGGGCGGGAAGTTTATGATTCCAAGTATGAATAAACTATTCAGCGGCTCAAGTTACTTGGTTCCTGACATGAACGGTTATCTCACATTCACAAACCCCTCCGAGATTTCTAGCACTGCTACTTGGAGAGGGGATGGTATTACGCTATCAGCAAAAGAATCCAGAACCATATCATGGCCTCCTAATGGCATGGATAATTCTGCAATAATAAATTCTGAAAATAGAATGCTTGTACAATGGTCAGCATCAAATGAAAATAGTGGAATCAGCCTAGTTCCCGCTACGGATACAATGGCAAGTTCTGGAAAGACGATCATGCTAAATCTTGAGGATTCTTCAACCAGAGAATACTTTTCAGTATATCAAGCAGGATGGGAATCGGTTTGGGAAACAGATACACAAAACAACCTATCTGGTATATTCGAGGAATTTGAGGAAAGAACAAAACAATTGAATCTTGAACTCGATGGCTGGATTAATGTCACTGATGGACATCCTCTTAGGGTGACACATGTAAACGGATTCGATGGTCTTATTCAGCTACAAGAAAACGGAGATGAAAGATGCGAGTATCATGGAATAACCGCTTCAGGCTGGATTTTATCTGAATTCCCATGGCAAGAGCAAGCAGGCAAGCAAACCGCTGAAATCAAAAAAGCATGGAAAGAAGGACACCACCCATCTAGCATCCATCTCGAAGTCTTTGCTAACCATGCGGCTGAAGAGTTTAATTCAGTAGGTTCTGTATGGGCATTTCATATATCTCGTTTAACTTACTCATTTTCTTCTTCAATAGAAGGGATGGAGGTTGCTTATTCATCCGGAGCAGTAGTGACTAATCATCCTGAATTCGAGCCATTCTTGATTCATCCCCCCAGCGACAGAGGAGGACCTGGTCCAAGGTTTGCAGCTACTGTTCCTGCAATGCACCCAACTGCTAACACCTTAGAAGGAGGAGGATCTATGAGTTTAGATATTGAAATGTCAAATCGATTTTCTCTCTCATCAACAACTGCCTATGAAATAAGGAGAGGATGGACTGGACCTTACGGAGGAGCAATCACTCAAGTCGGAACTGAAGGTCTTGAATCTAGTGAAGATTGGATAATTTACCCTAACAGGTTAGACCTTCTTACCGATTATGTCGGTTGGGTACCAGACCCAGGCTTGGGAACTACAGAAGCAGTCTGGCATACAGGTGGAGGAGCAGTACAATTCACATTGCAATGTGCTGAATTGGATGTTTACACAGAGGAGGTGAGCAGATGATACGCAGAGATGAAAACGCTGCATCCACTGAATTATCCTACATCTTCACTTTTCTGTTGGGAGTCGCGTTATTATCGACATTTACATTTTGGACATATAACATAGAGACTGCCACAAGAGAAAGATGGAATGAAAATGCAGTAGAGGCTAATCTAGACGACATTGCAGAAGCAATAGAGAGAGCAGACATCTATGCTAGAAATTACGACAATGGAACTTACTCAGAAAAAGTTGCCTGGAGGTTTACTGAGGCTGATGAATCAATGCTAACGCTTGGCTTAACTGATACGGAGTTAGTTCTAATTGATGCGACGGGTGATTTAACCACTCAAGTTGAACTGAGTGGAATGGGTACTGGACACTTAGAAACTCAGTTCTCAATTTCAGGCTATACACATGTATGGGTTATTCACGAAAATGGGAAAACAAGAATCGATAAAGCTCCTCTTTAATTAACGCTTGAAAAATAGGTTTTGAACATCTCTTGCTTTGCTAGTAGCACCAAGTTCTCTAAAGACAAGCAAAGCCCTCTTTAGATATTCCATCCTCTGATGAGATGGACTTGCATCACCTAATTTGGCTAGAATATCTCCTACTTGCATTCTCAAATCGTTCGCTTCGGCTATAGCAAGTGCTTCTCTGTATTTTTCTAGAGCCTCTTCAGTTTTACCCGAATCCTCAAACACTTCACCAAGAAGTACAATTATCTCAACAAAGGCGTTTAAGTCCCCTGCCTCATCCATAACCTCAACTGCACTTCCGTAATGATGGAGTGCTAATTCATGATCATGCATTTTGCTGTAGTACCTTCCTAAAACGGCTTGTGCTCTTGCATGCACAATTGGATTATCATTGTCCTGTGATGTCTCAAAAGCATTAATTGCGTGTTCTCTAGCCTTTTCCAATTCACCTAACTCAAGAAGAGCACGAGCTAAATTAATTTGAGATCCAATCAAATCCTTATTTCCGGATTGTCTCAAAATTTCTTCAACTTGCGAATATGCTTCGAGTGCCTTGGATTTCTCTCTCTTTCTTCTGAACAAATATCCCATATTATTGTAGGTTCTTGCAGCACCCACTTCATCATCAATTTCCATAAATAGATTCAATGCTTCTCTTTGCATACTTAGAGCATCATCGATTCTTTCTTGTTTTCTCGCGATATCAGCCAAGGCAGAAATCACCTCTGCATTTATCCTGGGTTGAGAATCATCCATGTTATCTTTTAATTCGGAAAGAACGGTTTTTGCTTCATCGAGCCTTCCTTGCAAGGTCAATATTTCTCCCTTTAGTTGTTTTACTTGAGTAACATATGTATCTTCAACTTTATCCCTTGGTATAGCCTCGATTAGTCCTAAAATTTCCATGTGTCCATGTCCGACTAAATCACGCCCTGATTCAACTAAAACCTGCATTGCTTCATCTTCCTTGCCAGAATTAATTTGATGATATATCAACTCAACCTTGAGCGCATTATCTTCTTTTTGTTTACTGTACCATTCTACGCATTTAGAATGAAGCCCTTGTTTTACCTGAGCATCAAGGGATTGAAGAAGAAACTCTCTGATCAAGTCGTGCACATCGAATGTTTCTGCATCTGCTTGCCTTGCTAGGCCAGACTCTACCAAAGATGAGAGGATATCTGTCTCCAATTTTTGGTCAGCAAGAGCATCAAGTGGGATAGGCTCCCTGTAAATTGCTATAGCAGATAACACTCTTTTTTGTTCGGCAGATAATTTACTGAAAATTTCAACCTGTACATAATTCTCAAGAGTTTCGTGGTAAGCCCCAGTGTTTGCACCTCTGTTGATTAATTCTAACACCAAAGGATGTCCTCTTGTCAGACCATGGATGTGGGACCATTGTTCAGGGCTCAAATCTGATGAGCCTGTAATCAGATTTTTGGCAGAGTCAAAGTCAAGACCATCAAGTGGAATTACCAATGTTGCGATATTCCCTTTAGTATCCTTCTTGGGCACAACAGACTTGAATGATCTTGAAAATATTACTAAACCAATCTGTTCTTCATTTTCAATCATTGCTAAAGAAAGAGCCTGAATAGTCTGATGTAGGGTCGAATCAGCGACTTTGTGATAATCGTCTATGACTATCAGAGATGGTGATGTATTGATACAATCAACGATTAATCTAGCAGCATCAGCAGGATTTGGGACTGGTGTAGCAGCCACATAATCTGCAAAAGAAGAGTCTCCAATGTTAGCTAGCCATTCTGCGATTAAATCGTAAAAAGAACGGTATCCATCCCAGTCTTGACAACGATGATACAATAAGTTCCTTCTGTGCTTAAATCTCTCAATTAGCTTACTTGCCATCGTAGTTTTCCCGATACCTGCAATACCAGGTATCATCAGAGTAGTTGACCTAGCATCAATCAGGCTAACCATGTTATCAAGTTCTCTTTCCCTTCCATAGAAATGTCTCAATCTTGGAAGGTCTCCCAGGGAAGTTACAAGTTGTTTCTCAACATGCTTTGATAGGTCCCTTTGTACCAAATCTTCGTTAAGATTTCGAACATCGAGTATACTAGAATCATCCAAGTATCGGATTATATCGACTGAGCGCATTTGGAATGGAAGTATCTTATGTGCTTCTCCTAAGGTAGTCGAATCAGTAGAATTATCCTCCTGAATCACTCTGAATTTGTAATCTCGGAGTCTTTTCCAAGTTTCATCTGCAAGTACAACACCTGGAGTGGTAAGGAAGTAGGCTTTTCTTTTCCTAGAGACTCCTTTTACGTGCGCTTGACGTTCTACGAGTAAACCTTGATCTCTCAAACCCGCGATTGCCCTTGGTACATTTGATCTAGCAATGGCTACAGCATTTGCAATACCCATTTGTGATAAAGCAAAAGGCACTTCTACACTAGACCTGTAATCCGAATAATCTCTGAGATGTAGAAGAATTCTCTCCTGTACTCCGGGCTTTGGATTTCCAGCCATATCATCGTCTCACTTTCTTATCATCTTAATCACTTGTGGTGATTGGATTGGTCTTGCATCACTGAGATGGTGGTTGATAATTTGGGTCAGCAACCCATTCTCCCTTCTGCGCATCCCATATCCATCCGGGATGTGATGAAGCAGCAGATGCTTGTTGAGTAGCTTGTGCTGCTTGAGCCGGTTGTTGAGCTCCGGCTGCTGCTATTTCAGGAGTGGATTTCTTAGCCCATGCATATGGGTCAACTTGGGTCTCTTGAGCAGATTGATCTTCCTCTGCAAGATCTATTTCTTCTTCAAATTCAACAAAGAATACGAACCCAACCGCTAGAATGAGACCTAGAATTACTACAATTCCAAGGATTATCCAGATTAGAGAAATTCCTTCATCCACAGAAGCTTCAGGAATTATCAAGAATGAGGCTTGCTCATCTTCACCTTGGTCTGCGGTTCTGTAATATTGACCATCCATTTCAAAGATGATATCAGCTCTGTCCTCGCTTGCCAATTGTGATGCTGAGATGAACATCTGCCAGTCGCCGTTTTCATCAACACGGGTTTCATTAAGTTTGAATCCTGAGTCTTTGTACCTTGCAATTACCTTTGATTCAGGAAGACCTGTTCCTGAGAAACTTGCTGGATCATTTGTAGAAATTATCTCACCAACATCATCCCTTTCAACTTCGAAATTGACTTCCTTTACAAGGAAAGTAACAGGATAAGAAAGAACACTTGAATCGAATTCATCTCTAGCCTCGAATTGTACTCCAGATAAGGACCATTGAGATATCTCGCTTGGTAGTGTCGCAATATTATCCACTGGATCGTAAGTTGCAACACCATTTGCACTAATTGTAATGTATCCGTAGTAGTAATCATCTTCAGAACTTGAAACCGAATCGAATACGTCATAGATTAGGTTTGTACTTTCAACATCTGCGTCATTGAAATATTGGGACAAATCAATTGAAGCCCCTCCACCACATTGGTTACTAGAGGATGAGCCTGAATCACAGAAGATTGTCACGACTGAAGGCCATGATGTTTCGTTGAATGTTGGTGCATTGTTCATTGAATCAGACGGATTATCGATTGTAATTCTTATCCTAACTTCGGGAGAGTAATCCTCACCGTCGTAAGATTTTATCACAATCTCATATTGTTGGTCGTGAATCAAATTGGATGTGTCCCAAGTCGTCTGCCAAGCGCCATTTGGAGCAAAGGATGTTACTGGGTTAGGTCCGTTGAACAATTCTGTTTGACTTGCTAGATCTATGATAGTAATTTCAACTCTTGTCACCGCTCCATCTGTGTCTCTTGCAACACCTTGCACCAAAGTTGCAGAGTCTGCTCTTACCTTTGTTGCATCTCCAGGTGAAGATAGAGTAACGAATGGTGCAACGTTGTCGTTGTTTACGTTGATTGTTCTCTCCTCGTATGTGCATCCATCAAAGTCGCCTATACAGAAATCAGAATCGCTTGCCCAGACCTTGAATGTGTATTGTCCAGTCGGCAAATCTGAGAAATCCCAATCATATGCCCAAGAAGTTGTTCCTTGAATAGGGAATCTTGAGGTGTAATCGTTAGGTCCGACAATATCTATCCAAATATTCTGAATGTCAGATCCTTGGGTCCCAGAGTATGGATCAGAGGCAGTACCAGAGAACAAAACGTTTCCACTCCTATGAGTAGATCCATCAAGTGGTTCACTGAGGATTAGAGATGGAGCAACTAGATTCAATTTGAAGTCTCTAACCGATACAGGAGATTGCGCAAGTCCATCATTAGACCTAATCCTGAAAGTAACATCAGATTCACCCTCAGGGTGTCCTGACATGTCCCAATCAAATGACCATGTCTTGAATGGGTGATTAGCTCTTGTAATTTCTCCATTCGCTCCTGAAGTATCAATAGCAGAATACCAGGTTTGTTGACCTGGTGGTTGAATTTCAACTGATTCAACTAAACCAAATTGCTTCTCGTATGCGATTTGATCTAATGCATAAGGACCTGCTTGTCCGTCCCATGCGCTACCTGTCAGAGTAATGGTTTGAGCAAATGAAGCACCTTCGATTTGATCGACAGTGACGCTAGGAGGTAGATTGTTTAGGTTGATTACCTCGTCAATGCCCCCTGTCAATGAGAATGAGAAATCATACTCACCTTTACCGAACTTGAACGCTTCAACTGTGTAGAATGCTAGTTCTCTTCCGTTTACACAATCGGTGTCATCGACGTCTACCTTGGTGTCACCATCATTATCATATCCATCTGAGCAAGAGTTCTCTGTTATAGATTCAACATCAGGTGTACCGGGAACATCCACATTCTGTTCACCAACTATGTGATTCCAATTTCTATCGATCATGAAATCGCTTGGAAGGGAAACTTGAGGTGTAAATCCAAATGCGTCTGTTTGCATGGAATACAGCGGTTTTCCGTTTGCATCCTTGATGACAACAGTAGCATCAGCTACATTTGACCCACCGGATTTGACTTGGTACCTTACTAGTTCACCTTGACGTACTTGAGTCCCCCATTCAGTGTTTTGATTTTGAACAAAAATCTTGCTCGTATCAAAGTTTTGAAGGTCTGCAAAAGAGAAAACTGTTGAATTGTTGACTAATTCTACTGCTAGCGGCATTCCTTCTGGAACCTTGTCAGATGATGAAGGTAGTTTCAAACAAACGTCAACAGAAGCAAATGGACATTCAGAATCTGTCCATTCTAACATTACCGGATAGTATGGAGCGCTTACATCAGGAATAAATTCTGATTGAACAGTGACTCTCGATTCACTAATGTTGTATATTTGTGAGGCGTTAGTGTATGTGTTTCCACTAAAGTAACCGATTGTTCCGTGCTTTGAACCATATGTGTCATCGTAATGAGAGATGTTAGCTCCAAATTGTGATGTCTCGATGGTATTGTCTTGAACGTTGACTATACCAG
This sequence comes from uncultured Candidatus Poseidoniales archaeon, assembly GCA_963968885.1. Lineage (GTDB taxonomy): Archaea > Thermoplasmatota > Poseidoniia > Poseidoniales > Poseidoniaceae > MGIIa-L4. Next base: position 40,262 of record CAXAGT010000009.1, read on the forward strand.
CCTTAATTCTCAAACCATCTCCCTGATTATTTGTAATCGTATTACCGATTAGAGTTGCACTTGACATGAAGATGTGGATTGCTGGGCAGTTGAAGTCACCACCGTACATCCAAACAGAATTACATGTTCCTGAGTTATTCGAAATTACGCTGTTAGCCATCTTTAGCCTAGCACTTGTTGGAGCAGGTACGTTCCAACCCTGGTCGTTGAAGTGATATTCACCCAATAGGACTGGTTCGGCTGCAGTGTCTTGGATTGTGGTATTTTC
>CAXAGT010000010.1:0-38792 GCA_963968885.1 uncultured Candidatus Poseidoniales archaeon
ACTGAGGATTGTCCTTGACGATCTTGTAGCTTAATTCTGGGCTTGTGTATTACGCTTGAATCAGGATTGTATGCCCAGTCATAGGAAAGGGAAATTTCGAACACTCCGGAAGCAGAGAAGACATCCGTGTTAGTACCCTCAAGCGTACAAGATTCAATTTGAATGAAGTATGATGAAGAAGAACAAGTTCCAGAGGTTTGATCAAAAGTTATGACATCCTGTCCAGGTTGATTGCTTGAAAGATCTAGTTCAATCATTGCAATATCAGCGTAACCATTTATGTCGTAAACTGGTATGGACAAATTGGCTACTTCAGCAGGATGTATCCATACAGGAGATGGTCTATTCCAAGATATTTCATCCATAGGAATACGTGGTGAACCATCATCAGAAATCATTACATTGAACAGAGGCTCGTCAAAGTTTCCTCCATCCATTAGGTTTCCAGCATCGTCTGAAACCTCTAACCATGCACTGAGATATTCTCCTTGCTGGGCTCTTGCCGTATCAATAGTAAAATGATAATCACCAATCAAGTATGATGTATTCGAAGGAACTTCCATGTCAACAGAATTTACTTCGTTCATTTGCATTATGCCATCGAAATTGAAATCATCTATCCAAGATCTCCAATAATGTGCCTGTGCATTTGTCGGCAGCGATGGTCTGTCCGCAATAGAGAAGGTAAATGTTGATTTTCTTGAGGAAGGTTTGTGGTCGAATTTTTCGACTGATTGCTCCATTAATGTTGGAGAAATTGGATCATAATTCAATAAACCAAATCTTGAAACTTCATAGTGGATACCAACATTTTCCAGTGGTATGAGTTCTACTTTCAAATTTAGGTTACTGCCAATGTTGGGAATCGAGAAATCAAAGATTTGGAAACCGTTGAATACAATAGAAGATGAATTAACTAACATATCTTCAGAATAGAAGTTAAGTTGCACTTGACCTGCCCTTGGTTTTGCTCTATGGTCTACTCCTTCAAACCCAAGGTTGATCTCTATTTTGACATCATCTCCTGGTAAGATTTGACCATCTGAAGGATCCACTAGTACACCATCAGATGTTCTAATCCCCCAGGACTTTAGTGATACATCATTTTCTATTCCTAGGGCTGAACCTAGTCCGAAGACGGTTGTTGCGGGCAACATTGGACCAACAGATGTGATGAAATTAATCGAAATAGAGGCTGATTCCTCATCGTCCCAATCAGATGGTAATTTGAATTTAGAAACAATAGATATGAATCGACCGTTTCCAATATGATTTATAGAACCAAATTCGTTTTGATATTCCCATATCAATTGTTTACCAGTTTGACTACAATAAGCAGAAACATCCCCTTGAATGGCTAGTGACCTAATTGGACATGTAGTTACTGAATTCAGATTTTGACCTTGAATTAGGATTTGAACATCCCAATTACCACCAATAGCATCAGATTCAATGTTTGTCAAACCAAGTGGTGACCCATCAAAAGTCGCATTAACCTCTATCCACTCATCTGAAGGAGTCAACGTGTCATATGCCCCTTCAATATCCATGCTAACTGCAGCAATGGATGGATTAGTTCTTAGTTCTAATAACTCTACTCCAACTGAGCCATCTGAATCCATTCTTATCGGCAAACTAACTGTCTTAAATCCACCTTGTGAGGTTACTTTACCCAGTTCCTGATTTAGAGCTAGTACAATAGGATTGAGAGCAGTGAGTCGCAAAGAAGGTTCGTAATCATAACCCGAAGCAATACCGCCAAACAAAATAATTCCATCACTCGAGGAATCAACATCAATCTTTACTTTAGCCATTATGATTCCGTTGTTCGAGATTGTGTCTGAAGTACTGGCAATCGCACTGTTCAATGAACTGACATCTTGGGCTGAGAGATATTCATTAGATATTCCAGACAATGTTCCTAAATTCATCAATGCGATTGAGGTGCCTCCAACAGATATTGTCACGGTAGTACCCTGCAACTCTTCTGCTGGGGCATTGATTGCATATCCAAAGGATGAAACCCCTGATACAGGCAGTAGGGTTTCAAAAGATGCTGTTGAGGATTGAGACAGATATGACTCTGCCCAGATACTTCCATCAGACAATGTATCTTGGAATCCGAAACGCCCCATCCCTTGTTGAGCAAAACCCCACTCAACCGCACCATCTGAGCCAACATCAATACCCATTGCTTTTGGAGCGCTTGATTGAACTAACTCTACCGAGAACTTTGAAATTACCGCATTTGAATTTGAGACTATCTTGAATTGTGCCTCGTGATATGGCTTATCAAGCATCAATAATCCTGTGCTGGGGATTTCGTATTCCCCATCGCTAAGAATAGCATAAAGGGTGGCTCCAGTAGGAAGATTGCACGAATTTCGTATTGCTGAAAAACCACTTCTAAAGACTCTAGTGTCAGTTAATGCTTCACCATTCCCAGAAAGACCATTTTGACCCCAGGTCATACCGTTCAATAACCAGCCTCGGTCAGTCGGATCAGACATAAAGGAATCATTCCAATTATTTTCTAAATCTATAGAATCTAACATAGGAGTGCCACTAGAATCAGCCAGCATATGAATCTTGATTCTTAAGGAAGGATATCTTTCGTAGTCGATTGCACCCAAATCAATGTGTTGTACGGTTAATGAATCAAATCCAGGGATAACGGAGTTAGTTCTTGCATCTATTAGGCTCCACTCGAAGTTTGCTTCAGAAGGAATTAATCCATTGAAATTTAGGTGCCCGTGTGGTCTCAAGGTTTCAGAAAGCCCACCAGAACCAAAAATCGGGCTTGTCCAGTTCCCCTCACCAGATCCAGCTAAACCTCCAGATGGTTCAATCAAAATATCATCAATATTCCAGCCAGTATATTGAACTGAACCATCGGTTGTTCCGATTCCAAACCTAATTTGGAATGCTGGATTGCCGCTAATGTAGGTGCCAATGCTGTGGGTTTGTTGTGAAAAACTACTCTCGACCATAGTTCCGCTATTTGACCAGATATTTTGCCAGGAGCCTTGAGAATTCGTCACCTGAACATATGCATGGTCGTAATAAGATGACTCAATCTGGAGTTTTCTGAAATACTTTAGGTCCCATGAACCTGAACACCCACTACAATCCATAACAGGAGACTCAGCCCAGTGAGTAGCCGACATACCATTCGGGTAACTACCAACGTGACTGTAGAGAGCCTTAGTTCCTGAATTCACCCCACCAGTCTGCCCAAGTGTTGTATCAAAGCCATGGAACCAAGTTCCAGAATGGAGAGTCCAGGTAGTATTGGCAGTTTCGAAATCCCATCCCCACCCTTGTGGTAGTACGCTCAATACTGAAGAGTTAACGTTCATCGAATCATATGTAGTCGTTGAGTGATCAAAAGAACCAGCATCATCAAATGATTCACCTCGAACTCTTGGTAAAGCAGATTGAGTTATGTCTAAATCTAATCCTGTTATTGATTTGCCATCTTCAACTGATAGGGTTATTGAATCATCGGTCCCACCGTTTTCTGAACCTATAGTTATTTTTTGAACCTGATCAAACGGAGTTGCCTGTTTAGTGGTGCTTTCTAGAAAATCAAGTTCAGCAGTTTGAGGGAATGATACCAGTGGAATTAGCATAATTGCACAAAGGAACAACGCAACCCCCACTGCGCGCCGCCCTGTCTGCATTGGCTTGCAATCTCTAGTCAAGCATCTAAATGCTTCCTTGGATAATTCTCCTTTACCTAGGAATTATCACAAATAAATCGCTCAAAAATATATTACACCAAATCATATTAGTTACCATCATGCAAGATATCGAGGCACTAAAAAAAGAGGCTGGAATCAAAGCATGCGAATATGTCAAAAGTGGAATGAAAGTTGGTTTAGGTACTGGATCAACAGTGAAGTATACAATTATAGAATTAGCAAGAAGAATCAACGAAGAGAACTTAGAAATAACCGGCGTACCTACAAGTTTGGCTACTAAAGAACTTGCACAATCCCTTGGAATATCACTTATTGACCTTGACCAAACAAATGGTCTGGATATTGTAATTGATGGTGCTGATGAGTTTGACCCTAGTTTCCAGCTGATTAAGGGCGGGGGAGCGGCGTTATTGAGGGAAAAAATCGTAGCGCAAGCTAGCGCTAAGATGGTAGTTGTCGCGGACGACAGGAAACAAGTACCAATTTTAGGGAAATTCCCATTACCAATCGAGATTAATTTGTTCTGTTCAGGAACCACTGTTAATCACCTTGAAAAATTACTTGATTGCGAAGTTAAGATTCGGAAACAAGGAGACAAAATTCTGACAACAGATAATGGCAATTTGATTGCTGATGCATTTACAGGGCCTAGCATCGAAGACCCTATATCCACTGAGGCAGAAATTCTCCAAATTGCGGGGGTAGTTCAGGTTGGATTATTCAATAATATGTGTGATGTGGTAATCGTAGCCGGAAAAAACGGCGTAGAGGTATTAGAAAAACAATAAATCAAAGATATGTTTCATCACTATCCACTGATTTTTCCCTAAAAAACTAACACAGCCTAGTTTTGTTAGATTCAAGTAGCGGGCCTGACGGGGTTCGAACCCGCGACCGATGGATTAAGAGTCCATCGCTCTACCTGACTAAGCTACAGGCCCAGCCGACCGTCCAACAAATCCTATTTAATCACAACGGATTCGGTATGTGTAAATTCATTTATCTATGTTTGAATCTGTGTTCCTGACTCTCCTCTGAGGGAAGAAACCGCATCACCCGGGGTACACAAAATAGCAACCATAGTCGGTACGTGACTTACGGCTTCTATCAACGAGCCGATTTTAGGTGCCATGCTCCCTGGAGGAAATTGACCTTCCTCTAAATATCTTAGAGCCATTTCAACCGATAGCGAATCAAGTGATTTCTCATCTTCTTTTCCGAAATTAAGTTTCACTGAGTCAATACCGGTAGAGATCACCAGCGCATCAGCTTTGAGAGATATTGCCAACAGAGCGCTCAAACGATCTTTGTCTACTACTGCTTCTACACCCATTATTTTCCCATCTTCAATTGATACAGGTATTCCACCACCACCTCCACAGATAACAACGGCTCTTAAGTTGACTAATTTTTCAATTAAAGCAGAATCTATAATCGAAACAGGTAATGGACTAGCAACAACCCTTCTATTGCCATGTTCTGTCTTCTTAATTGCCCAATCTTTTGGAACTTTTGCATCATCATTTAGGACAGGACCAACAGGCTTCTGTGGATTACTGAAAGCATCGTCTCTTGTATCAACTTCTACCCTAGTTAGGACAACAGCGGACCTTTCCGGTCGATTTCTAGACTTAAGGCGTGAGTCAAGTTTCAACGCAAGAGAGTGTCCTATCATTCCTTGGGTCGCTGCAACCCAAGAATCCATTGGTTCAGAGTTTTTTGAATCTAAACTCATCAAATGTCCAACTTGAGGACCATTCCCATGGGTAAGGACAACTCTCCAATCGGCTTCCAGTAAATCGATAACGTCATCGATTACAGAATCTAAAACCGCATCTGAATTTTCGTTTGAACCTTTAGGGTCGGAAAGGGCATTACCTCCTATAGCATATACTACGACCTTGCCCATGTGCATTAGTGAGCGGAATTATTTTTTAGTCTTCATGAAAATTTGTTCATTTATACTGTTTTTCTTGGGTTGAACCTCGTAATTGAAAAGTAGTTTCTCTTCCGAGATACGATTGAGATGGCAAAGGATATCTGGATTGGAGATGTACAAGCCGGTAGATATGACAACGAAACCGTTGAATTGAAAGGTTGGATTAAGAGAGCAAGAGGGTCAAATAAAATCCGATTCATAGTGCTACGTGATTCTACCGGAGAGATACAATGCGTTGGAAAAAGGGATGCTCTTGGTGATGAAGGGTTTGATTCTCTGAAAAATTCAATTATCGAAACATCAGTGATTTTTACAGGAGTCGTCAACGTTGATGAAAGAGCATCAGGTGGTCACGAGTTAACAATTAATTCTGTTGAAATAGTTGGTCCTGTGAATCCAGAAAAGCCATTTCCAATTACTGAGTCTGCAATGGCAGCTGCAGACGGAGGAGAAACTGAATTCCTTCTAGACAATCGCCACCTGTATTTGAGAACCTCACGAATGACTACAATTCTGAAAATTAGATCCTCTGTCTTTGGGGCAATCCACTCGTACTTTAGGAACTTAGATTTTTTAGAATATCAAGCACCTAATTTCGTTGCAGGAGCAGTTGAAGGAGGATCTACATTATTTGAGGTCCCTTACTTTGGCAAAAAGGCTTACCTGACACAATCCTGGCAACTTTATGCCGAAGCAGCAATGCCTGCTTTGGAGAGACTCTACACAATTGCACCATCCTTTAGAGCAGAAAAATCCCGAACTAGGAGGCATCTAACTGAGTTTTGGCATGCAGAGATGGAAATTGCCTGGGCAAGTAATGCAGAGGTAATGGAACACGGAGAAGGTTTGGTAAGACATATTGCTAAGACATTACTTGAAGAACGTAGCAAGGAGTTAGAATCATTGGGAAGAAATTTAGATGATATCAGAAGATTTGCTGATACTCCGTTCCCTCGAATATCCTATGATGAAGCAGTAAGAAGACTTCAGGAGAAAGGAGTAGAAATTGAGTGGGGTGAAGATTTAGACTATTCAAAAGAGAAGATCCTTACACAAGATTTTGACGTACCACATTTCCTAACAAATTATCCAAAGATTGCAAAACCATTCTATCACAGAGTCAACCCTGAAGATGACAAGTATGTTCTGTGCCATGATCTGTTAGCACCTGAGGGCTACGGCGAGATTATTGGAGGAGGAGAAAGAACTTGGTCAGAACACGAAATTATGCAAAGACTTGAGGAAGAAGGAGGTCCCACTGAGGCCTACCAATTCTATATCGACACAAGATCCTACGGAGGCGTCCCGCACGGAGGTTTTGGACTAGGTGTTGATAGAGTTGTATCATGGTTAAGCGGTGCTGAACACATAAGAGAAGTTATTCCGTTTCCAAGAGATTCAAGAAGAGTTACTCCTTAAAGAAGCAATTCACCACAGTTAGGACAAGGAATCCCGGGAATAAATTCTCCTAACATAAAACCACAATGCATGCAAATAGAGGATACAAAGTATTCTTCCATGATTCGAATAGAAATTATTTCCTTTATTTAAGTTAGGAAAAACTTCCTGACTTCTTCAAGAACTAAATTCAAATTTTTCTCTTCGATTATTATGTCAGCGTGACTTTTTGGGACATCATTGTATGGGTTGAAGCAAATCGCCAAACCACTAGAATTGAACATTGTGATATCTCCTGCGGAATCACCGACAGATACTATTTGTGATTTTTCAAATCCATATCTGCTTGAGATTAAATTCACAATAGAACTTTTTCCGTTCATCTCAACTTGATATCTTCCAGTTTTTTCGACTCTTCTAGCTCCTGACTCATGGTGACAAGAAGTCCATCCATTAGTGAATACATCAAGCAATGTATCTTTTCCGTTGCCGTACAACTTACTTGTCAAAAAATCAATTCCTCCAAGTCTTTTTTTGTGGTTTTCTTTAGTTTGGAAAGATGCTGCTATTTTTCTTGCTGTATGTTGCATACCGCCTGAGATAATAGCCACTTTCAATCCTAAATCTAAGCAACCTTGGATAAGATCATGCCATCCATTCATCAAAGGAGAATCATCAACCAATTCTCTGAGAATCTCATCAGTTAACTCTCTACCATACTTCTCTTGACAACCATTACGAATTAACTCCAAATCTAATTTCATCCAATCCCACTCATTCAGTTTACCTGAATTGTAAAGGTCAAATGCTTCCTTGTTTGATACTCCTAACTTATCATAAACTACTTGCCAAGTTGACAGATGATCAACCAGCACCCTATCCATATCCAAACAAATCAAACCACGCATGAAAATCAATCCTCATTCCAAGAATATTGGTTTTGAATATGTTGTACTTGTTTGCCCATGATATACAGTATCAGAGAAATCATCAAACCAAAAAGCCCCAAAAGTGTCAACGCTATAGTTCCTAGAGTTACTCCCATAGATGTTGAATTTAGTTCGTTAAATGTGTCTACAACATTATCACTTAATTGCCAACCAAGAATAAACAGAGTTAGGCCAGGTATACCGAATAGAATCAATGGGTGACCAGTTTCAAGCATCCAGTAGAAGAGCTGAGCAAAACGGCTCGCCTTAGCCAGTGATTGTCTTTGCGGAACGACTACTGGTTTAGATAAAGGCAGGATTCTTGCGCGAACACTTTCATCCAAATCAATAACCGTACCATTTTCAGGTAGTTTTAGCAAAGCGTTCAAACCAATTTTATTCACTACTAAGTGACTAATGTGAGTCTTGTTTATATCAACATGATCTGGGTCAACATCATCTGATTCAGAGATAAAAGCTAAGTGAAAATCCCATGGCTCTCTTGCCCTATTTACTATCAGAGGTAAATCCTTTAGTCGCCATTCTTTGGTAACATGGATAATCATATTTGTATCGAATTCTTCCATCTCGATTTCACTTAGTAATGACCCAATTTCAGAAGGCGTCACTTCCCCAGATAAATTTAGAACACTACAATCTACTTCATTTGCCAATTCGACAGTCTGGTCATTTGAACCCATGTCGACATAGATTACATCTTCACTAAATTCTCTTGCTCTAGTAATCAATGATACGATTCTTAATTCAATATCGCGAGAGATGAAGATAGTGCGTATTCGTCTTCCCCGCATGATTCCTGATTCACATCAACAATTTCAATTAATACCATCAATAACAAAATACAAAGCCTATTTGACAGAGTATCCATTGGATTCACATGTGCTGGAGGATACGCAGATTTGTGTGGTCGTACCGGCTAAAAATGAAGAGAAATTCATTTCTAGAGTTTTAGAGAATATGCCACCATTTGTTGACCTTGTAGTTGTTGTCGATGACAAGTCAACAGATAATACAAGTCATAATGCAAAATCTGTAAACGTAGATTACGAAACCATAGTCGTTGATGGAAATGGTGATGGCGTTGGTTCAGCCATTAATCTTGGATATCGTACAGCCATCAATAGATTCGGCAGTAAAAAATTCCTATGTGCTGTGATGGCAGGAGATGCGCAAATGCATCCTGATGATCTAATTGCTGTTTGCAAACCGATTATAGATGATACAGCGGACCATGTAAAAGGAAATAGGTTTCTTTCGCCTACCATTATGGAGATGCCATCTCAAAGAAGAATCGCCAGTAGGATGTTATCATTTGGAACAAGTATTGCATCAGCAATAAGAGTATCCGACAGTCAATGTGGATTTACCGCTACTAGTGATGTTGTACTAAAGGAATGGAATTGGGACAAATCTTGGAACGGGTACGGGTACCCAAACTATTGGATTATACAATGTTCAAAGAAACTTTATCGTATTAAAGAGGTTGAAGTTAGAGCGATATACGGAGAAGAAGTTTCCGGAATTTCACCGAAGAAGTTTTTCTTCACTGCTTTTTTTATACTATTCAAGTACCATCACTCAAGATCATTTTTCTGGCTAATGAACAGTCCAAACATATTCTCAATACTTTCCTTGATGGCATACATAATAGGCTGGCTTGCCATAACATATCCACTAATTTCTGGTGTATTTCTAAGTGGATTCCAAGTAATTGGATTATTTTCTTGGACAATCGCTAGTTGGCTTGATAGAGCTGTAAAGCGACATCTTACTGTAAAAAAGAGTGGGCGCACCAGGATTTGAACCTGGGTCCAAGGCTCCCAAAGCCCCGAGTATAGGCCAAACTAACCCATGCGCCCCTTTTCATCCCTGCGACGACCTTTGGGTTATGAAGTTCACTCAAGAAGCACCCAAGATTCTGATCCGGACTTTAGCACTAGACCTTGGAAAGATAACTCTTCTAGAACTATACCAACACTACTTTCTTGGTTATTCTTAATTAATTCATTCGCAAAATCTTGAGTGTTAATTTCGCCTTTTGCATCTGCACATATTTTTGCTAATTTTGGCCATATTCTTTTATCATCTAGCTTCTTTCTATTATGAATTGATTCTTTCTTTTCGAGCATTTCTTGGAATCCATCTCTCAGTTCTTCAGGCATATTTCTTAACATCACTAACTTTTGTAACTCTTTTGCAGAACTACAATGTTTTAGAACTCTGTGCGACGAAACAAGGGCTGAACCGCACCTAGGGCATTTCGAAGCCACTTTTCTAGCACCGTGAGCATTATCACATGACGTACAAAGAATTAGCATATATTCGCTTTTTTGCCCATCCATTTGCTCCAACTCACAAGCTGAAGTCAGAAGTACCAGAATTAGGTCTCAAAGCTGGTGCTGCAGGCGCTTTCGTATCAACACGTTTTGCAGCATTCTCTATTGCATCGGTGGCTGATTTCGTCAATCCACCCCTTACAGGACCCGTAGATGTCTTTGATCCCAAAGAAAGAGAATCTGGTAGGATTAACGAGGCAATTACAACTCCATGGTGGTCTGCTCCAGCCGTTACTTCGTCAACAGCCATATCAAAAGAAATAACTTCAAGGTCTCTCGAGGCAAGTCTTCTTTGTAAGTTTCTTCTCAAAAGCAATGATGTTTCCTCATAGTCCATCTCTGTTGATACAGTTGCTACAATTGAGCACTCAACACCTTCGGGCGTTCTGCAATGTGCCCACGCTACTCCGGCACAAGCATAACCACCAGACCAAGCATAAGCAGTAGCTAGATGGCATTCAACAAGCGCCCCCATCGGAAGATTTTCAGGAGTTGTTGCTTGAAAACCTAGAGGGAGCATAGCACCCTCAGCCTTGATGATTCTCACATCTCCAAGACCCATGTCTACCAAACATTGGTCGAATGCATCTTCTGCATTTTCACCCCATGAGGAAACTCCTGTCATTAACCAGCCCCTGCACATTGAAGATTGTTGATTAGATTTTGGCATCATATACCTATGGAAAGCAAAGAGGTTCATGAACAAAATGGTTTTGCATTTACACATGGGGAGTAGTTCTGAAAAGCGAAACACTCCATTTCTGAAAGCATTGACACCAATTATTTTACTAGCGATAATTGGTCTAGGTGTTCAATTCTATAGAATAAATGATGGCATTACAACTATTCATTTTGTTTTTCTTTTAACCGCTTTAATTTTATTAGGAACTGCATTCTTTATCCTGGGCGGAAAAAAGAGGACCAAAGAAAGTTCTACTAGCGGTGTTTTGCCTACTTCTCAATCTAATCCGACGTTAGTCGGAGTGGAAATTGATGATTTTAAAGAAGAATTACCAGATCCTTCGGATCATGGATTCGAGATACCTCTGATTTAGCCTCTACATCAGCCTAACAGTTTCTAAGTTCTTGGGGGCATAAGTCCTACAGCGGAACTTCTCCCTAAGTGAGTGTCCAAGTTCATTACACTTGAGATAATCTCCGTGATGACAAATAATATTCTTTGGTTTAGGGTTCATCTGTTCAACGAATTCTAGAAGCTGCCTTCTATCTGAATGCCCACTAAATCCATCGATGGTCACCATTTCACATCCGATTTTCACCATTTCAGTTTTACCGTCTATTATCATTGGAACTTCACCAAATCCTTTTTGCAACCTTCTTCCTAATGTCCCCTCAGCTTGGTAACCTACAAAGCAAAGTGAATTTCTTGGCTCGCTTGCCCAATTCTTGAAGTACTCCATTACAGGTCCACCATTTAGCATACCTGATGTTGCAAGAACAATACATGGGCTGTTATCCATAACTATGGATTCACGCATATCTCTTCCCTTTACTTGCCTAAACCATTCACTTGTGAACGGGTTTTCTCCATCGTCAGTAAGCAAACTCCTTCTTAACTTGCTTGTCAGATAATTTGGATGTGCAGCGTGGATTGCAGTAGCTTCTTGGATCATACCGTCTAACCAAACCGGAACTGGTTTAACTTCACCACTCCTAAATAACTCATCTATTGCTATCATTACTTCTTGGCTTCTGCCCACTGCGAAGACAGGACAAATCATCTTCCCCCCTCTTTCGATAGTTCTTCTAACAATATCTTGCAATTCTTGGTTGGCTTCTTCCCTAGAAGGTTGATAATCGCCGCTTGCTCCATAAGTAGATTCAAGCACCAAAGTTTCACATCTCGGGAATCTTACGTTTGCAGCATCAAATAGCCAAGATTTCTCATATTTTTGGTCACCACTGAATACAATGTTGTGCTTCCCTTCACCGATATGAAGATGAACGGATGATGAGCCCAAAATGTGACCAGCATTAGAAAAAGTCAGTTTAACATCTGGAGTAATATCCGTTGTTTCACCCCACTCAACATCAACAACGTGCAACATAGTTTGTCTAATATCTTCCATCGAATAAGGTGCTAACTTACCTTCAGCACCACCAACCTTCAGGTAGTCCTTTTGCAATAGCAGCATCAAATCTCTTGTAGGAGAAGTACAGTAAACTGGTCCGCGATATCCATACTTGAAAAGTACCGGCAACATTCCAGCGTGGTCAAGATGTGAATGCGTTAATACAACCGCATCTAACTTTTCCAAAGGCAATGCCTCAGGAGCGGTAAAGAAGGGCATGGGATCTGTATCGCTAGCAATATTCACGCCGACATCTATCATAACACGAGATTCGTTTGTTGTCACTAAATGACATGCTCTACCAACTTCGCGATATGATCCCAAAGCAGTAACCCGAGCCCAAGATTGGCCAGGTCTTTGTGGCCTGTGAATATTCAAACCAAAAGATTTCAGAAGTTTTTTCCTGTCTTGCCAATTTGCGGCCCGGTATTGCCTGATATCATGAACTGTTGAGGACATAATAGGAGGTTTTCTTTCCACTTTGACCAACCATCCAATTTTATCTCTTAGCTCTTTGAGCCTAGAACCTCTTCTACCCACTGCTTCTCCAGGGTCGTTGACTAAAATAGTAACTTCGCAAGTACATCTGTCGAAGTACATCGAATCTAGTCCTACGGATTCTGGCATAACCTCATGAATTATTCTTTGAGCACTTTGTTCATCCAACATAACATCCGATGAAGGGCGAACAACTAATCTTCTACGAATTTTCTTAGCGATTTCTCCTACAAGCCCCCTGCCTCCTCCAAAATCGTCCGGAGTTGGAGTAAAAATTGCAATGTTTCCTGCTTCAAGTTCTACAGAGTATTCAACACCCTTAGGAACAATCTTGGCAATCTCGTCTTTGATTTCTTTAAACGTGTATCTCAAAGTTATCACATCCTGCCCGCGACGATAAGGTTGCCTTACGGCGTAAGCGACTATGTCGCAGGGGAATATGAAATTCACTTCTTGGAGAGAATCTTGGATATTTCGGTTTGTTCAACTGCTACATAACCGTCTTTAGCAGTTATAACGGCTAAGTCCATACCGTTGCCGGATGCAGCATCCCTTTGTCCAGATGCATTCAATGCTCTAGCGGCAAGTGCTACTGCTTCATCACGAGACATGTTATCTTTGAAACCATCTTCTAACACACCGTACATGTACGGGGAACCTGATCCTGTTGCACAATAAACATCTGGGATTGAGCCACCCGCTGAATCGATTGAGTATACATGAGATCCTGAGGGATCGACACCTACAATTAGTAACTGAACCCAGTGAGGCCGTCCAACTAGAATGTTTGCTGTTAGGGTAGCTGCTCCTTTAACAGTCATCTGTGTTTGTCTTCTCAATTCAAAAAGTTGTACTTCTGCTGCTAAAGTTCTGCTAAGAGATTGAGCATGTCCGACTAATCCAGCTGTGGTTAGAGCAAGATTATCTCCGATTTTGAACAACTTCTGGACGCTTTTGTTTGCGATGAAGTGACCCATTGTTGCCCTGTGATCAGCACCAACAACTACTCCTCCTTTGAATGTAATACCTACTGTGCTAGTTCCTGTTTTTACAGCATTTTCATGAGCGTTCATAATCGTCACCTTGCCCTTAACGAGTTGAAAGGACAAACACACCCTAAGGGTGGACCCTTATCAACCCGCCGAAATGATATTGACAAACCAAGGTCATTAATCTCTTCGGGGCAAGGATATTATGATATCCGTTATCCAACAGGTATTATGACCGGTGAAGACAGTGATGACGCCGGACAAACCTCACTGGACAAATTTTTGAGTAAATTTACCTCCAAAGACGACAAGATCATTCCAATTCAAACGATTGAAAACCCAATGGATCTGCCGCTTGAAACAATAGACATGCCCTCGAAGAGAATTACGCCACTTGAAAACAACAATACGAGTGGTCAAAAATTTCACAAACTCGAGACGACCTATCCGAACCCTCCAGTTCCGCAACAAGATGGCGGGATGGTATTACACAACTCTCACCTACACGACCTGTCTGGAATTTCTACCTTGTTTGATTGGATCTCTGATGGAGATGCTGCAATAGTAGAGTTGGGTAGCATGATTTCGAGGAAATCAGAATTTGATACTGCAATAGCCCAATTAACTCAATTCGTAATTGATGATGTTGGAGGTAAAATTTTGCAAATCGGCGACTCCAGAATTCTCCTATTGCCATCTGGATGTACAGGTATTAGCGGTCTTGAGGATGAATCATTTATCACAGACAACGAATTTAAGATGATATGAGATGCGTGAACCATGCAAGAGCAAGACCTTGATTTAGCATGCCCTATTTGTTCATCAGAAGGGACTGTTAAGATGATTGCTCATGTAACAGAAATTCCATATTTTGGCGAACATACTCAAGTTACAGTTTTCTGTACAAGTTGTGGCTGGAAGCAAGCTGATTTTATTCCAGCAGAGGGAAAAAAATCAGAAAAATGGTCATTAGAAGTTAGATCTAAAGCTGACCTCACCTGCAGAGTTGTCCGCTCATCTTCTTGTACCGTTAGAATTCCAGAACTTGACCTAGAGGTTAATCCCGGTTCTTCATCTACGGGATATGTATCTAACATCGAGGGTGTACTAAACAGATTTGTGGAAATAATAGATATGGTTTCTAGGCAGACTTTAGCTGAATTAACCAACTATTCGACAGATTCAGATTTGACAATTGAAGATTTAACATCTCAAATTGAGAAACTCAATGAAATGAAGATGCGGTTGACAGGATTTGAAGATGAAAATTTCGAATCATTTACGATTGAGTTATTAGACCCAAGGGGGCATTCCCAAATATTGCATCCTGATGCAACAGAAAGAGAACTCACTGATGAGGAAGTAAAGCAATTACCTATTGGTCCTGACCCTGCGGTCCTGGAACAGTAATTATCTTGCATCTTGAGCAAGGAATTCAGAAACTAAGTGACTGGTTTGATCTCGCATTTCCGAGAGATTATTCATCCATTCTTCAGCTCTATCTGCACACAATTGTTTCATTTCCCCTGCTAGGATCTTTCCAGCACGGTATTCTGCATTTAATTCCGACATGTAAGTGTCATCATTTTCAAAAAAGTACATCATGTATTGGTATGCTACATCAATGTCAGGATTACCACCTAACCTTCTGTGTTCTTCTAAAGTGGGTTGACCACCTGAAAATGATTTCATGATTTTCTTTTTCACAGACTCTATATCATCTCTCAAAAATATTGTAGTTTTTGGCTTAGAGGATGACATTTTATTGCCAGTCAAACCAACTGCAAAATGATGATATGTGGAACTAGGAGACATCAAACCTGGACCCCCTAGAGACCTTTCCAGCTCGAGTAATTTCAATTTTATCCTGTTTTTGTCGCTTGTCACCGCACTTGGTAGAGAAACAGTTCCATGTTTTGGGTTCGAAATAATATCAGAAAAACCTAGTTCCACCATCTTTTCTTTAATGCGATTAAAGATGTTGTTCCTAGTACCCTTGTCAATCCTACCATTTTGTAAGACACCTAATTGTTGCGCATTTTCATCTTGAATGCTTAGAGATACCACTAAACCACTTTTTGCACCTTGCTTTACATTGAACCAATTGGTTTTTCCAGCTAGTCCACGGGTCAGCCTTATGTGAGGATCTTGATCAACACCTACCGGAACCACTATTGGTCTAAGTCCTCCAAACTCGTCTAATTGTGGGTGCAAAATATCTCCTGCCTGGACCAGTGGTGCTTGTACATGAGCAAGATTCGTTTGCCCACTAAAACCGTAGATTGCCTCGAATTCACTTAAGTTAGTCTTTTTCCCTAACTGAAACCCGAGTCTTTGTACTTCGTGTCTACTGCTTTGAAAATAAACATCTACTTTTTCTGGATCAAGCCCCAATGCAGCGTAATTTGCGACATATTCAGTCAGGGCAATTTCCCTGCCTTTTTCCAACGATACTCCCCTTGTTGCTTGACTTTCCAAGTCTGCTACGGCAATATTGACATCTGCACCGTGTTCTTGAAACCACTTTACTTGTTCAACCACCATAGAATGCCCAAGGTGCATCTGGCCTGAAGGCATCAATCCGGTCATCACTCCAAACCTTTTACCCATTGAAATTGAATCCATAACCACATCCAAATCTCTGTGTGCAAAAATTATCCCTCTTCGATGAAGTTTTGATGGTTCAATAACATCAAGATTGGAAAATGACTGGAGACCAAACTGCGAGATTATTCTGTCGTAATCAGTTGATTGGGCACTGCCCCATGGATCTATAATTACTTCATCATCCATGAGTCTACCACTACTCCTCAGAATCTAATTTAGTATTAGTTTTAGGGGTTAATCTATCGTAAAAATCCGATTCTTTGGTCAATCTCGATTTGTCCGATCTCAATAAGTAGAACATTCCGAGGATTGTAATTGCACTCACACTCAATCCAATTGCGGGCAGTAATAGCCCATGTTGTTCAAGTGCTTTGGGCGTTAGTAACCAGGTGAATGAAAGATTTGGTTCATCCACGAATTTTCTTGACCATAGGAAAAGGTCCCTGGTGTTGTGACCTGCTATTGTAACTGCTGATTCAAATCCATTGAAGAATTCAGTTTGTCCAACTATATCATAGTCCTCAATTTCATTTTCCAGAACTATTTCGACACTCATGTTGTGTTGAACGCTAAGCAGGAGTAAACCATCTTCAACCCTCCAGCCATTTTGTAAGTTTTTAGCTAATCCCATTTCCTCATACGACTCACCATCAATAATCAAATCCTGAATCGATTGGTTACTAACATCGATAATCCAAGTTGTTGGAATGTCAAAAGCCTCTGGATTGGAGGATTGACAAGCAACCGTATCCAGCAACTTGAATTGAAGTGTCTTGTTGTCTATTAGTTCATGGCTAAATTCGTGACATCTTGATATAGCCCAGTAAGACCAAGCTTCCCCCCAGGTAGTAAGCCAAACGTCTGCTTCGTATTCTAGCCAGTTAACAATTTCCGAATCTGCTCGAATAGATGCTTGATCATTCCTACCAATCCAGTACATATTCACTAGACCACCTTTTTCAACCTCTGATTGTAATAAATCTAGGGATCCAATTCCTGACTCCAAAGAACCACCTCTTCTACCAAGATTGTACCAATCTTCCTCATAAACTGGTACATCCTGGTGATTATGCCATGCAGTATAATCATCTAATCCGTTGAGATCTCCATGAACAGTGAATCCTTGAGTTGAAATTTTATTGTGCCCTGACATTGGGACATAATCTGGAGTGTATATTGAAATCGGGGAAGCAGACCACTTAGATGCAACCGTTCTAGATTCTATGTAATCTCTGCATTCCGCCGCTACAGCACCAGGATCAATAGACCATTCTAAGCCAGGTATCCCATAACACCCGAATTCATCGCCTACAGTTAAGCGGTTTTCTGCAAGATTAGTTTCTAGCCAACCATCTTCTGTCCAATTGGTCTCAGCCAAAACTGAAGGGGTGAATGCCAAGCTGAACATCAAGGCAACTACACTAACGGTGAGCCCTTTTAGTCCTCGCATGATACCAATCAAATACCGCTTATTATTGATTATTGCTAAACTGGCATGTTTACAAATATTCAGCGGAAATATTCAAACCCTCAACGAAAATAGATATTCTATGGAAACAGAATTCCACGAGGCTTGGTTGGAATTCAAAGAATTCTGGGACGTGGGTGCAAGAAGGTCAAGGCTCCCTTCAATACCTGTTTACAGAATGATGAGAACATATTTATCTCCCTTTTTGCGCTTATTTCTAAAGTTGAGAATGCATGGATTGAATAATATTCCTCGAAAAGGGAAAATCATTCTCGCTGCAAATCATCTTTCTCATGTAGATCCTATCATGGTAATTGCCGCTGCAAGAAGAACCACTCATTATATGGCTAAAGACGGTCATTTTGAAAAACCGATAGTTAGGACATTGATGAATCAAACTGGACAAATCGAAACAAATAGAGAAACAGGAGCAAGTGATGCTTTGAAAAAATCAGTTAAAGTTCTGAAGGCTAATAGATCACTAGGGATTTTTCCTGAAGGTACTCGCTCAAAAAGAAAAGAAAAACCCTACCTACTTCCAGGTAAAACCGGGATAGCTAGAGTTGCATCTGCTCAGCCGGATGCAATTGTAATTCCAATGGCATTGATGGGGACAAGAGATATGATGGAACCTGGCAAGGATAAACTTGCCAAGATTTGGAAAACAATCACTATCAATGCAGGAGAAGGTGTTTCTTGGTACCAGTGGTTATCGCATGCAAAAGGAGGAAATATGTCTGTTCCCAAACTAAAGGAACTCAGAGCCAAAGAAGAACATGAAATTCGTGCTGAATTATCAAGGCTTTATCGAAAATTTACAGACCAACTCATGGGATCAATACAAGCACTTGGTGCACCATGAGGATTAGGAAGCAATAAAGGCCTCATTGTCTAAAGGAAATTTGGTGGCACAATGAGAGAGTACCTCGACCTAATGCAAAGAATCTTAGACGAAGGTGTTGAAAAATCCGACCGAACTGGTACTGGGACCATATCAGTATTTGGGCATCAGATGAGATTTGACCTATCAGAAGGATTTCCTGTTGTAACCACCAAAAAGGTACACCTGAAATCAGTAATTCACGAACTATTGTGGTTTATTTCAGGGGAAACCAATATTGGTTATTTGCAGGATAATGGAGTAAGAATTTGGAATGAATGGGCTGATGAGAATGGAGATTTAGGACCTGTTTATGGTAAACAATGGAGAAGATGGAAGACCCAAGATGGGCAAGAAGTGGACCAATTGGCAAAGGCTATTGAAATGATAAAAACAAATCCAAATTCTCGCAGAATAATAGTATCTGCATGGAATGCAGGTGAACTTGAAGAAATGGCTCTTATGCCTTGCCATGCCTTCTTTCAATTCCGAGTTGAAAATGGAAAACTGGACTGTCAGCTTTACCAAAGAAGCGCTGATGTTTTCTTAGGAGTCCCTTTCAACATAGCGTCATATGCTTTGCTAACTCACATGGTAGCACAAGTTTGTGGTCTGCAAGCTGGTGAATTTGTCCATACCATAGGGGATGCTCACCTGTACCTAAACCACCTTGATCAAGCAAAACTTCAGTTATCAAGACAACCTTTACCTCTTCCTAAGTTACATCTTGATGAAAGTATAATGAATATTGATGAATTTGATTATGAGTCGATAAGCGTCCAAGGATACGAACATCACCCACATATTTCCGCACCTATTTCCGTTTGAGGCGATCTAATGCTTATGATGATATTTGCCTGTGATCTTAACGGTGTCATAGGAAAGAATGGCGACTTACCATGGAGGCAATCCACAGACTTGCAGTTCTTCAAAAAAACAACACTAGGAAAAACCGTAGTTATGGGTAGAAAAACTTGGGAATCCTTACCATTTCCTTTACCAGGAAGGAGAAATATCGTTATCTCGAGATCAAATAGAGATGACGTTGATGTTATGTCTGTCGAAGAGATCAGAGAACTTGCCAAAACAGAAGATGTATTCATCATTGGAGGGGGAGAAATTTATTCTGTATTCATTGAAGATTCAACTGTAATATACCGAACAGTAATCGATTCAGAAGTCGAGGATGGTGACACATTTGCTCCTGAGATTAATACCGAAGAATTTGAGTTATCATCTGAGCAAATAGTCAAAGCTGGAATGAAAGATGATTTTGATATGAAATTTCAAACATGGACTAGGAAATGATTCGCATCTTTGATGGATTAACCATCATATTCCGTAACCCTTACACCCAATCTTCCTTTCCGAGTGGGACGGTTCATGATTTTGCTAATTTTCATCTCAAAGGCTGATTTCAAATCAACTTTCATAGCAAGAGAATGCCCCATTAACAGTATCAAAATGTCTGCCATCTCCTCAACACATTCGTCAAGTGGCTTTCCCTTGGTTATAGCCGCTGCAAGTTCGCCAAGTTCTTCAACAGTCAACGCAATCCTGTAACCCATATCATGACCATTATTTTCTGAAAATTTGAATTTGTCATGAAATTTCGCAACCTTAAGCATCATCTCTTGCCATTCATCCTTTGCCTCATTATTAATCCAGTAGTCAACAGACAAATCTTCCATGAACAAATGAGGTCAAGTCAGGAAATTATTCTTTTCTTAAATTAAAGAAGCAAGACAATCCAAGACCGGTGCTAACTTTTGATTCGCTTGACTAGAAACTGAATCGTGGCTTAAGTCAGCATTGGGGTCCCCTGGTTCTTTACCAGCAGCCCAGTTTGATGAAATTAATATCGCTGAATATGGTATATCCAACTCTCTAGAAAGCTTTGCCTCTCGAGGCATAGTCATTCCAACTACTTCACCCCCAAGCATCGAGATAGCACGAATTTCAGCCGATGTTTCAAATTGTGGACCTTGGGCAAGATAATAGCAAAAATCTATCTTGCTAGAACTACTAATTTGCTGGCTTGAGCGTAAAGCTTGATCAATTTTTGAATTCAATTCTAAGTCAAACGGGTTTGTAACAGAAGTGAATTGTGCAGATTTATCAAAAAAGGTCGTTGCAACTCCTGTAAAGTCGATGTATTGGCTTGCATAACCAATCATACCTGGCGGGAAGATTTCGCTCAAGGAACCTACAGAGCAAATTCCCACTATTGCTTCAACATTGCAACCCTTCAAGGAAGCAATATTGGCTTTGTGATTTATGTTATGAGGCGGAGTGCTAGTCTCCGTCTCTCCATGATGCCTCTGTAGGAATATTAACTCATGTGACTTGCTATTTTTAGAAAATGAAATACACCTTAGGGGGACATATCCAAATTCTGTATCTGCTCTAATCAAGTCATCAGATATGACTTCAAAACCAAGACTTGAAAGGAAATCAAGATTTTCTATTCTAACTAATCCAGTGCCACCAATCACACCTAGTCGCATGAATATTGCAACTAGGAAGATGGTATGAACTCATCGGAATTAAAACAGTAAAATCATGAAAGGTGAGCGATAATTTTCTCAGCCAATGCTGCACTAACACCCTTGACTTCTGATATACCATCGACTCCTGCATCAACTAAGGAAGCAAAAGAACTGAATCCTGCATCTTGCAACTTAGTTACAGTCGCTGGGCCAACTCCAGGTATAGTGGATAGATCATCATCTGAGGATTCTGCTGCTGCTGGTTCTTCTACAGCCTCCTCAGTAGTTTCTTCTTCTGCCTCTTCAACAACAGTTTCTTCTACAACAGTCTCTGCTTCATCAGCTGACTCTTCTTCTTCGTCATCCTCAGCATCTTGTGATAAATCACCATCTGCTGCTGCTGCTGCCAAAAGAGCCGCTTTCTTTGCTTTCATCTCAGCATCTAATCTTGCCTCTTGAGCATGGATTTCGTCAAGAGTTGGACCATCGTTGTTCTCGATACCTTCTTGGAGCAGTTGAGATTTTCTGATAACGCAGGTTTTTGTTGGATATATTACCTTGACAACCTTTGAGATGGACTCTTCGAGTTCACCTGATAGCATTATCTTCTGTAGGTCAGCATAGGTCATCTTAGCTGCAGTTGTTCTGATTGTTTCTGATGCGGACTCTCTAATTGACTGCTTGACAGAAGTCTTAATGCGGTTTTGTGTTATTATCATAGGTTTCATTCTTACCAAGAATCCGTCCTTAGTTACAACATCAACAACAGCGTCAACCTTTCCTCTGTATCTTCTTACCTGTCTTCTGACGTGGTCATTTTGGTGTTCGTGACCTATGAATTGTGTTATTGCATCTTGACCTACGCAAGATGTTACTCTAAATTTCAATAGAATGTGCATCTTGGTGAAGTCACCATTAAATTCTTGCAATGTCATACTGTAGACTCTACCGAATATGTGCTCGTCGGACTCACCCAAAGTTTCGCCTATGTTTTTGAAGTCCCAAGGGAATCTTGGTGCTCTGATTGTATACCATCTCTTGGACTTCCACTTATCTCTCTGCTTACGTGCTTCTGCACGTGCCTTTGCGCTCATCTTTCTTGCCATTATAATCAACTCGGTTTTGTCTTGCGGGGGCTACCCCACTTGCAAGTTGCCGACAAACAGGTCATATATGAAAACACATGCCATGAAAAACTCGCTTAGGGATTGTAGTAATAGTAACTTGTGAGTTTTTTTCAGTAAGTCATTTTAATGGTTAGCAGGTAGTCAAAATATGGCAGCCCATTGGTTATCGTTGAGGACAACAGTAAGCGCTGTCGAAAATCTAGATGTAATGTGCGATTCAATTGCGTGGTTAATAGGCGATTCGGATTCCATTGAGGTAGATAAGACAAAATCTCACCACGGTAGCAGTATGTATTATGTGTCCTGTAAGTTAACAAAAAATAAATCCATTGCGTGTGTGATAGATAACTTGGGCTCCCAAGTGAAGGAAGAATTACTCTCTAAGCCCCTGGAGAGAATGGATTCTAGTGATTGCCTTCATTTCAGGATATCAAAGACTTCTCTAGTTGCAGGCAAGCCAGAGATTTCCCTTCCTGGCTCTTCCAGCAGTATCAAATTCTCAATCAAAATTAAAAAATTTGGAGACCAGAGTTCTATTGGACAACTTACAAATCTTCTGAAATGAGATTTCGGACTCCCTAAATTATAGGGACCCTCATGCAAGTGTATATGTACGAAAAGCACTCAAGCATGTTCGAGGAAAACAAGATGCCACACGTTGTAACATCTACCTGCGTCGATCACAAATACCAAGAATGCGTTGCTGTATGTCCAGTTGAAGCATTTAGAGAACTAGACACTTACCTAGTAATCGATCCTGATGAGTGCATCGATTGTGGAGCATGTATTCCAGAATGCCCTGTTGACGCTATTTTTGCTGATACAGATGTTCCTGATGAAGAAGAGGCATGGATAGACAGGAACGCAGATGAGGCAGTAGATGCGCCAATTGCAGAAGGGGATTCTCCTGTTCTAGCAGATGACTGATTTTTTCCGTAGATTCTCGACAGAAAACATACCTATTTTAGGGACCTCAAGGACGGCGTAATCATGGCTCCATTAGATTTCAACAAATTCCGACGAGGAAGCGACCTGCTGAAAAGAGGATTTGCTAGAATGCAACAAGGCGGCGTCATAATGGACGTCGTTGATCCAGAACAAGCAGCAGTTGCTGAAGACTCTGGAGCAGTCGCAGTAATGGCACTAGAAAGGGTGCCAGCGGACATAAGAAAAGCAGGAGGAGTGGCAAGAATGAGCCATCCTGATATGATTCAAGGTATCCTAGACTGCACATCCATACCAGTGATGGCTAAAGCAAGAATTGGGCACGATGGGGAAGCCAAAATCCTTGAGTCAATGGGAGTCGACATGATAGACGAATCAGAGGTTCTAACCCCAGCAGATCCGTTTTTCCATATCGATAAATCAAATTACGAAATACCATTTGTTTGCGGAGCCACAGGGCTAGGAGAAGCAGTAAGGAGAATCCATGAGGGTGCTGCTATGATTAGAACCAAAGGTGAAGCAGGAACTGGAAATGTAGTTGCTGCAATGACACACGCTAGGCTCATTGACCAAGAAATCAAGCAACTAGCTACTCTCGATGATGAGCAAATTTCAGCAACCGCTGACTTAATTATCGATAGATACAGAGTTCTTGCAAAGACCTCTGAACTACCGGGTTCACATCTTTCGACTCCTTTCGGTAATATTGATGATGATATGAAAAACGATGTCATCTCAATCCTGAACGATGTTAAATCCCAACAAAGACTACCTGTCGTAACATTCTGTGCGGGAGGAATTGCAACACCAGCTGATGCAAGCCAAATGATGTTAATGGGAATGGATGGAATATTCGTAGGATCTGGTATCTTCAAATCTGATGATCCATTGACAATGGCAAATGCTATTGTTATGGCTACAGCTCATTATAATCAACCAGAAAAAGTAGCAGAAGCAATGGCTATGATGTCAGGAAACCCGATGAAGGGTGATGAACTAGAAACTTTAGAAGTAAGACTAGATCAGAGAGGATGGTAATCAGTCCAGCGGGGAATCTATCCCATATTCTCCTAAAGTCCATCTTAGTGTTTTGATCACGCCGTCTAAAGCCTTGTGATTTCTGGCCGCCTCTTTCATTCCCTCTCTGTCGCCGGATTGCTTACAAGACTCGAACCATTTCTTCCAATTCTTCCTTTTATCAATAGCTTGGTTTAGCATATCTTCGATTTCTTCCCAAGTCCTGTCATAGCTTCTTTGGACATCTTCTGCTGACATTGTATCGATTCAAAGACAGGGGTATTTAATTCACTTCCCGACATAATAAAACAATTCAACTAATTTTCTTGCCGCTGAATTCACCATTACTGTCAATTACAGCTTCGTCTCTTATCACACAATTAGCAATTTTGACATTGCCCCCAATTTTAACATCTTTTCCAATTACAGAGTCCCTAATCGTAGAATTTGGACCAATTATAACTCCTTGCATAAGCAATGAACCCATCACATCAGTCCCATCTTTTATTTCACAATTCGAATCAATTGAAGAGTTTAGAACACTTCCTTTAACCGAAGCATTAGGGTGAACTATGCTTCCATTGACAATTTTACCTACTGGTTTGGAAAATGGTAAAGATTCCATTTTGTCTATCAAAACTGATTGAGCGTCTAGCAATTGCCTTGGATTTCCCACATCAAACCAAATTCCATCAATTTGTTTGGCGTACATTGGCCACCCCATCTCTAGAATTCGAGGGAATAATTGCTTACTAAAGTCATATTTTTCTCCCTCAGGGACAAGTGCTAACACCTCTGGCTCAATTATGTACAAACCTGCATTTATAACGTCCGAAAATGCTTCTGATTTCTTTGGTTTTTCGAGAAACTTTACGATATAACCTTCTGATAGGCTCCCATTTATCTCTCCACCTTTGTTTTCACTTAGTCCGACAATGCCAAACTCTGTGGGATCTTCTACTTTCCAAAGAGCCATCGTAACTTTTGCTCCACTCTTGCGGTGAGCGTTAATGAATTCGTCTAAATTTAGTGATGTGACACTATCACCTGAACCTACTACAAAGGTTTCAGTGAGTTCATCCAACAAGAGTCTTACACTTCCTGCTGTCCCCATAGGAACCATTTCTTGATTCACTCTAGATTTAACACCAGACTCGTTCCATGAAGCGACAAGTTCTTCCAATTGTTCTCCTTTGTACCCTGTTGTAAGAATTATTTCTTCCAAGTCAGCTTTTACCATCGCTTCTTTCACGAACTCGATTACTGGTCTTTGGAGAAGTTCGACCATTGGTTTCGGTCTTGTATTTGTTAACGGCCTAAGTCTAGAACCTTGGCCTCCAGCCATTATGATTCCCTTCAGGATAATCCCTCAATAGTTATCTTTTCCTTGAAGCATTCATGTCAATTCTTCTCATGCTTTTCTTCTTCTTAGACTTAGACGAGTTTGCTTGATTAAGTTTAGTTGAATCATTAGCAGAAGTACCACCGAAGACCAAAGACCCTGTTTCCAATAGAGAACTGGTCAAAGCATCAGCGACTTCATCTGATTCCGCTCCGGTTTTCATCTCAGCTTCAACCGCTTTGTTATGGTCGACCATCCATGACTTTCTTTCTTCCCTGGCAGCGTTAAGTTTGCCTCTTGCTTCATTAACGTCAACCATCATCTCCTCGATCTTGGAATGGACATCATTTGCCTTCTCTTTAGCAGCAACAAATTCGTTATGATATCTATCTCCCTCTGATTTTAGGAAATCTCTGTGGTTAAATGCCTCATCAACCTCACCAGATTTTTCATTTGCTCTTGTTACTGCATCCATCATTGCTTGATGTGCAGCATCAGCCTCTGACCTGAGTGTTTTGATAGCGCTATCCATATCAGACAGATCAACGCTGACCATCTCAAAATTAGCAACCTCTGGCTCAAGTTCTGCTAACCTGCGGTGATAATTTTTCAATTTAGACATCATTTCTTTTTCTTTCTTGACACCGACTGATGTTGTTTCGAAGGTTTTCTCTAATTGCTCAACTTCAGACTTAAGTTTAGTATATTCAGCAGTAGCACTTCTTTTCTCACCCTTTTCAGACCTTTTACCCTTGGCTTGTGAGATTATATCTCTTATCTGGTCTTGAATAGCATTTCTTTTCTCTTTGAACAGTTTTATTTCAGCACGGATTGCCTTGACTTCTGTCAATACCAAATCCAATTTTTCCCTGTGCTCTTTGTACTGCGCTTGGCAAGAATTTCTCTGATCAGCAGATCTTCTTGCGTTGTCATTATGTTGATTTCTTACTTCTCTTAGTTTCCTTACCTTTGCTTCCATTGCGTGAAGTGCATCTCGTAATTCAGCATCTGGTTTACTCTCTTGGGTGTCTCCACCTAGTCGGACCATGTATTCTGGTAAGCCTTTCCTTCTTCAAGCCTTATGCTAACGAATTATCGAGAAAAAAGCACTAATTTATCTTAAACAATGACTCCTGAGAGCAATAGTAAAGCCGAAAGGAGAGCCCCTGCACTTCCAATTATAGTAAGGGACAGAGAGATTGAATTCATCACGCGCTTGGTGAAATTTGATCTTATTCTTACATTGATTTGTTTACCTACAAGTAATGACCCGCTCTCATCTTCTAATCTGACCGAAAGGGTACCTTCGCCTTTAGTGTTAGTAAGTAGCGTATTCCAAGTCGTAACTCCTCCGTCGATAATAGAGAATAATTTCTCAAGATTTTGTCCTTGATCATTTTCGCTTGCTTCAGGTGGAAATGTTGGCCACAATTGTGAATCACCTGGAGGTAGCCGATATTTCATAGCGAGATTTTGTGGCCTAAAATCCGGTGATTGAACTCTGAGCACCACGATTCTCTCTTCATCTGTTAGATTATACATTATTGTGAATAAGTTTGAATTCCCAATAACGACATTCTCCATATCCACCTCAAACACTAGGTCTGGTATACTTGGGGAATTAGCCATTCCTAGGTCATGCAATAATCGGTTAAGTAATCTAAAAAATGCTGGCGATTCTAATTTGGCTTTCTCAAAAATATCTGTCCAAACGTCAGTGTCAAAGACTGGGTGTGCGAAGAAAGCCTCAACTCCATTCTTGGTAAGAATCTTGGACAACTCCTGCCTTGCTTCTTTTTCTCCCCATCCCATCGTTTGTCGATAAAGGATTAGTAAAATCATCTCACGAGCCTGATTGGCCTTCTTACCACTTCTAGAGTAATCTAAGATTTCAACAAAGAAATCCTCAATCTCAGTTCGCAAGAATGGATCGACATGAGATGAAATGAAATCATAAAATGCGTTATCTAGTGTCGAAGGGTGAATAAATGGAGAGAATCCTTCTAAAAGACCCGTTCTTTTGATTGAATTAAAATTGAAGTTTCTAGATAATACATGCTGTCCTTCGGCTAACATAAGCAAAGAAACGGATAAACCGAATAGATTAAGGCCAATTGAGGTGTCTAAACCAAATATCATTGTAAATAACAATACAATCATACAAGATAATGTGAAAATAACCGTAGAATTGTGAATCAGAATTGAATTATCAACACTAGATTTTAGACCGTTGTATCCATGTAAAGAAGTAGTTGATTTGTTTCTCATAGAATATTCATCGACCCTTCTTACCAAGGAGTTTCTAGATATTTGGCACCTCAATCGATGTGTGCTGATAACAGCAAGTTGACCAAGAATGGCGATAAATGCTAAGCTAAGGAGGACAAATGAGAATTCAGTTTGTAAATTTCCTTCAAAATTATCCACCCACCAAGCTGGAGAGGATGAAGAATATGACCAGGCCATGAAAAATAAGAAGAATGCGAAACTTGGCAAAGCAATAGAGAGCCTAATTCCACCAGTCAGGAACTTCTCATCCAATTGAAGTAAGATCTCCTCCCTCTTTCTGATCTTGTCCTCACTAATCTCAGAAACACTCTCAAGTCCTTCACCGTTACTTGCCAATACTTCATCTTTATTTTCAGGAATCTCAGCGTTTTCCTCTTCACCAAGGACCTCTTGGTCGACTAAATCGGTTTCAGACATAGGACTACGCTCATTTTACCGATTGAGGAGCCTAATATAGGTTTAATGCTGAACGACTAAAATTCCCTTTGATATTTCCGCATTTATAGAAACTTCAACTCCTGATTCTAGTTTGAATCCTGAGGATGTGGCTTCAATCAAACTTCCAAGAGACACATTATTTTGGTCCAAGAAAAATTTCGTTGCATCTGTACATAGCATAATTGCGATTTCACCGACATCTCCTGCCTTCATATCCGACAAAGAATTATATTTTTCCTTGATTTCAGAGGCTTTATCTTTCAATTCATCCGATAATCCAGGAATCTCCCTCCCCGAAGGGTCAAATTTAGGAGAACCAAGCATAATTTCCAAAGCAACATCAAGATCGTCGTCAATCGCATGTTCTAGTCTACATGCAGTTTCATGTGGATTCCCGCTGAAAGGAATTATATCTAGCAAAACCTCTGCTAGCCTATGTCTTCTCTTCATCTTCTTACCATATTCGATACCAGATGGTGTCATTTTTGCCCCTTTGTATGGAACATATTCTAAGAATCCCTTGTTTGCAAGTCTTTGGACCATTTCTGTTGCACTTGCAGGTTTTATGCCTAATTTTTTGGCTAAGTCTCCATTTCTAACGTATGCGTTGGGTTCTTTTTCATGAAACTCATACAAAGTCTCAATATATTCATCTTCGAATTCTCTAAAGTGTCCAAACATTATTTCACTCCCTATTATCACTCCACATCAGATTTGCAAGAAAATACGCAAGAACAGGAGGGACATTTAGCAGAACCTTCGTAAGTTTTTGGTATTTTAAGCCTTTGACCACAGTCTGGGCATGCAACTTCTTTCTTGCTAGAATCTTGGGATTTTGATTCCTCTGGCTCTTCTGCTTCTTCTGGTTCTGTTTCAGATTTATCGGGTTCAACTGCAAACTTGTTCTCACATGCTGGACACTTGACATTTCCTTTGTAATTGGATGGAACTCTCAAACTTTGGTTACACTCCGGACATGATATCTCTACTTTCTCATCAGAAGGACTCGAATTTACTTCTTTTGGCTTTTTATTTGTGAATTCTGATTCAACTCGCTGATTTGTTGCAACCCTAACGACCAAGAAAATAAGAGTTGATGCAACCAGTCCACCTAGTATTCCGTTCCATGGTATTTCTACATTTGATTCTTCAATAATTACAACTTCATATGTCTTGGAAAAGTCTGAGACCCCATCACTCAAATATGCCTTCAATGTCACTTTTTCACCTTGTGGCCATATTATTGGTAGGTCAAAAGTTTCTGTCCCTGAGACAGTAATCTCTCGGGATAACAGAATTGTGCCGTTCTCTGATACGATGAATAAGGTATCACTGATATCTAAATCGCCAGTAGTAGTAACCGCTATGCTGATTGTTGCTTCACTACCAGCTACCGGATTTTTAGGATTAGGAAAATCTGCGAAATTCATGTAATAACTGTAACTTCTAGGCTGATATTCAAGGTACACTCCCCATCTTTGTTCATCCTGCCATTCTACACCAGTTGCAGAGAGATGAATTGCTTGTCCTGTCTGTTCGCCTAAGTTAATGATGAAGGTTTGGGTTGCAGAGCCAAGCGTAACGGGAACTCTGAAAATTTCGTTCAAATCTGCATTGTTAAGGTTGTAATCTGAGAATATCAACTCAACATGTCTCTCTCGATAAGAATCTAGGTTCGCAGTTACGGTGGCTTCCAAACCATTTCCCTTCCAATCTAGACTAACAATTTCTAGGTTGATAGATTGCCTCTCCAAAACGGAGAAATTTAATTGTGAACTATTTACTGTCATCACTCTACTATCAAAAGATGAGATTCCCCAATCAATCGAATATTGCCCAGGATCTAATGAATCCATTGAAAGGACTATTTCTCCAGCAGAGTTTGATTCAAGTTGTAAGTAATCACCGTAATAGTATACATCTTCAATCACGACGTAAAGTCTTGCATTTCCTACTGTTTCACCAATATTTCTAACCAGTAATGAAAATGTAATCTCGTCTCCTTCATACCAAGGACCACCCATAATTGATGGAGCGTTTTCAGAAGCAGATTCGATCATTCCCGATTCAAAATCAAGAGATGTGCTCACGTCAATTTCAGAATACTTCGACAAGTTTTCATCGCTCAAATAGCAAGTCATTTCACTAGGGATTGCTGATGTTGTAAAAGTGAAACTTTCAATATTGATGTTCCCAACATATGCTTGTTCTGAAAAAACGTTTGTGTCATCAGCCCACGAACAATTGACGAATCCAGAATAGTCTATCTCTGCGATATTAGATACAGTAAGATTCCATCCCACGGCGGTTGTCAAATCAATTTGTTCGGGAGAGTAAGTTAAATTCAGTCGAAGAATCGGGGATTTTGCTTCCTCAATTGGGATAATAATCTGCCTGATGTTGTTTGAATTATCACTGTCGCTAAGATTTTCCAGTTCAATTGTCACCGCTAAATTACCCTCCAGCCAGGTATTTGATGTTTCAATTAAAATCATCTTTGTAGAGCTGGCATTGTAGGTATTGTTGATCCTTACAGACTCAGTGACGCTTCCCTGTGTAAAATCAATGGTTAGATTACCCTGCCAGTCAACGTCTCCTGTGTTAATTACAGGAAAACTCATGGATAGCAATTCTCCATCTCTTGGCAATTCCCCTGTTTGAGTGTTGTTGACTAATCCCTCCAGGGTGAAACTGTTGTTATTCCCCAAACCAACTTCCAGAGGCAGTTTCCTGTATATGGTAATCAACACCTCATCACTGAAATTTTCCGAATTAGTCCCTACATCTCCATACAAGTTGATTTTCAGGTTACTAAATCCAAGAGGAATATCGTTTAGTTCGTGGAATAGTGTAAGGGTTTGATTGTCTGAGAGAGAGTGTTGAGAATTAGAAGAGTTCAAGCTCTGTCCCGTTAGAGACTCATGGGTGAAAAGAACTGAAATATCTGCCTGCCCATATCCTTGTTCAACGACATTAAAATCAATGATTGTTGTATCATTCCAGAATGAGAATGTATCTCTAACAACGATAGAATTCTCATCGATTAAAACCTGCCCGTTACCTGAGGCAGTTACCGGTAACGAGATTAGAGGAGAAACAAGAATCAGTGCAATGATAGCGCTTAGAACACTGCCTTTACTTCCCCCCATGAAACCCCCACTTTACTGATAGTTATTCACATTCTCGCTTGAACGACTCAATACGATGTATTTATCCACACATTTCCGGTGGCCGGCTACATGAGTCCAGATGAGTTGCTAGCGATATCTCCGGATTTGCTTGCGAAGACTATCCTACATCGAAGAGAAAGGCTAGCTGAAGTCATACCTGAGCAATTGGATTCAAGACAAGAAGAACTTGTCGAGGCATTGGCTATCGCATCAGCAGCAAAGGAACAACGTGACTCCATAAATACTAAGATTTCATCATTGAAAAAAGAGAGGAATGACTACCAAAAAAAGGCTAGTGAACTTTTCAAAAAGGCTAACATGATTAACGAAGAATTCAGAGAAGCCGGTGGAATCCCTAATCCGAATCCAAAATGGGCCAGAGAAAAACTAGATGACCAACTTAAGCAAATAGAATTTGATTTGATGACTAATTCTGGCAATCACAAAACTGAAGAAAAGAGACTAAAGGAAATGAAATCATTAATTTCAGAACATGAAGATTGGGTTGCCAAAAGAAGTGAGAACGTCCCAAAATTGAAAGAGATGAGAGATTCTTACACAGAAGCAAGAAAGATGAGTGAATCTGCGCAAAAAGCGCATGAAGCAATGCTTGAACATGTCGCTGAAAATGAAAATTTCCATTCATTGTACATTGAAAAAGAGACCAGCAGGAGAAGAGCAGACTCAAGAACAAAGAAATTAGCAAGGGCACTAGATTCCTCAACGACTGGTATCGATGCTTGGAAACAAGCAATAGAGGAAGGTTTTGAAGTCGAAAAGGAAACCAAACACGACCTTATGTCTGGTAAAAGGAGAATACTTGCTGGCCAAAAATCAACCCCTGCCATGAATAAAGCTGCTAAAATTCTAAGAGAAAAAGAATCATTGGTCGACAAAGGAGGTGAGGAAGAATGAGCAAGGGATGCGAAATAACTGGTCTCTCAAAATCTCAGTCGAACAGATGGAAGTATTACCATCAAATATTGATTGGAAATGACATCAATTTCGATAAATCTGCCCTTAGTAACGAATATTTCTCTGACTTATCAGAACAGATAAAAACCAATATTGATGAGTCTAAACTTAGTAAAAGAGAGCTAGAATCAAGAAAGAAACTATTCAATCATCTAAAGAAAACAATTGCAGGAAGAATCAAGGGTTCTAAACTGATAAAATTCGGTTCGAGTGTATCTGGGCTAAATCTAAAGCATGGAGATATGGATCTTTGCTTGAAAGTTAATTCTGAGAATCCGAAAAAGACTCTTAATTACGTAACAAGGATGCTCAAACAACAAAATATGGATGATGTTCTACTCATCTCCAGAACAAAAGTCCCTGTAGTGAAGTTCTTTGATTCAAGATCAAGAACACCTGTCGACATCTCTCTGAACAATACTCTTGCAGTTCATAATTCTGAACTTATGAAGAGTTATTCTTCAATTGACCCCAGGGTGAAAGAACTCATCTTGAGTGTGAAGAATTGGGCGAGTTCAAGAGACTTGAATGACGCATTTGGAGGCACATTCTCGTCTTATACATGGTCTATCCTAGTTATTCAATTTTTACAGATGCTTGAAGAGCCAGTCATTCCAAATCTTCAATCATCAGAAGATAGACATATCGAAGTAATCGATGGTTTTGAATACGACATTACGATTAATGCTGAATTGGAAAAAACGTTCAAATCAACTAATAAAATGACAACCGGAGAACTATATTGTAAATTCTTTGAATTTTATGGAATTCACTGGAATTGGGAATCTGAGGTCGTTTCTATTCGTAATGCAGGCCCGTTATCAAGAGACGAAAAAGGATGGCAGGCATCAGGAAAAAATGCACTTGAGATCATTTCCAGTGATGGCAACTCTCGTTTAGGTCCACACCAACTTGCAATAGAAGACCCGTTTGATCTGAGTCGAGACCTATCTAGTGTGCTTAGACCTGAAGGATTTTTTGAAATTAAAAACGAGATATTGAGAGCTTTAGAATTGATTTCCAAAAATGAGAACTATTCATCTATTTGTGAAATTAAATCTCCTGAGAAGTTCTCAATGTTTGAGAAAAAGGACTTGTTCGAAGATTTAAGAAATGAACAAAGGCATGTACTTGAAAGCAAAAAAGACTCGTTATTACAGGAATTAAAAGCGGTTGATAATAGATTAGAAAATGCAAAAGAAGAGAGGAATAGAGCACTAAGATTATCCAAAGCTGTCAAAGGTGTAATTGAAGCGACCTCAGAGATGAGTAAAGATGCAAAAGATGTTGTTAAATTGCTCAAACAAGGAGCAAAAGAATTGGAAGCAACCAGAAGTAAAAGAGATGAAATCAACGAGAGAATCCTTATTCCGCTACATTCAATTGAAGAACAATTATCACATTATTATGAGCAATTAACTGGAGAAGTAGACATATTCAGAGTACCAAGTTTAGAAAAAGAAATGGCAGATTTTAGATATTTCTTTGAATTACAAGCAATGCATGCTGAGATGAAGAAGTCTCAGGAATATCATGAAAAATATATTTCTCTAGTTAAAACCCAGAGAAATAATGTAAAAAAGCTTGAGCAGATAGACAAAGAAAAGTCAGAAAAGGCTTCTGACTTGTTGAATGCTGATGAATCAATAGGGGAAGTCAATGCATCTATAGGCGACTTGAAGGAATATAATCGCAAGATATCAAAATTGAACAAAGTTTTGGATAAAATATTCAATCAAAGAAGGGGTCTTCGCAGAGAGATTGGAAGACTTGAAGCATGGTTCAATATTCTCGACAAGCCAAAACCTAAACAAAGATCTAGAGTTAAGCACAAGGATAGAAATCGTAATTTTGTACCTAAACCAAATGCATTTGAAGTTCGCAAGAAATCAGAATCAGGAGGCGCACTAGATCTTTCTGAACTTGATGTTTTGTTAAGTTCTGGAGGCTTGCTCTCAGGCAACAAAGATAAATCCAATAAATCAAGAAAAAGAATCTCATCGAGCAAAAAGTCAGGTGTCAAGAGACTTCAAAATATCTCTGCCCATAGGGGTCAAAGAAATACAAGGACAAAAAAGAAGGAAGAGTGATTTCTTGGATTACCTTTGGTTCAAGGGTAAAAATCCAAAGAACTTGGATTCGGAAGAATGCAAGGCAATAAGAAAATTATTTCTGGAGCAAACAAACGAAAAATATGCGATTCAGACAATACGAACAATGCCTATTCCGGAATGGAATGGAAATATTATCCTAGCAGCAAAAGACGAAAAAAAACCTCAAAAATATCTGAGAGGGCTTCTTTGGTGTTCCCCTTTCAAAGACGACATAGTAAGAGTTGTTGCATTTGCTATTGACCAAGATCTACAGGGCAACGGATATGGTAGTAAAGCATGGGATATCTTTGTAGAAGCCGCAAAAAATGCTGGCTTCAAATTCGTACAATTAGAAGTCCGAGCTAAAAATATTAAAGCACAGAATTTCTACATCCAGAGGGGGCTTGAAATAATCCAACCATTGGAGGGGTATTATGCAAATGACTTGGGATACTCAATGAAAGGAAAACTCTGAACGCCGATAAGAAAGAATAAATTCTCTCCAAATAATCCAACGGACATGAAGGAGTCAATTGTTCACAATTTAGTTGATGATGACGGGGCAGAAACCGTGGCATTGATAGATACTAATGGATTCCTAGTTTATTCAAAAGGCAAAGATGCTGAGAAAATATTAAGCCCATTAGTCCAATTTTCCAACGAATTGAAGTCGGGTGGGATAATCACATTAATTTCTGAGAATAAACACTTGATTGCAACAAAGTTACAATCTGGAAAAATGCTCGCTCTATCTTTTTCTAATTCAGAGAGAACTGGATTCATGCGCATGAAAATTGGCGAAGCAGCGAATTATCTTTCTAGAATCGATGCTTAATCAAACAAAGTTCCAATGACTCCTAAGCCACCGCTAGGAATGACTTCAATTGCCTGTTTATCCATCCCATGCTTTACGTGTCGCATTTTTTCAATTTGCATAGTTCTTACCAATTTTCCGTTTCTGTTATCCATTCCCAAATTGATTACGGCATCTGCCAAAAACCCTTCATTGCCCTGTAATTCTGCATGATTACCAAGATTTCTCTCTGTGATGATAATAGTGTATAGATTCATTGATCTCAAGAAATCAAAGAAGTTGAACATCTTCTTTCTCATCACATCATCCATTGTAGTCAGGGTATAAATCGCTCCAAGAGAATCGAGAACGAAAACTGAAAACCTGTCACCATGCTGTTGTTTAAAATGCTCAATCATCTTCCTAGTAAATTTAAGATAATCCATATTTTCGTTTTCTCTTCTTAATTC
Source organism: uncultured Candidatus Poseidoniales archaeon (assembly GCA_963968885.1). Lineage (GTDB taxonomy): Archaea > Thermoplasmatota > Poseidoniia > Poseidoniales > Poseidoniaceae > MGIIa-L4. The sequence continues at coordinate 36,011 of CAXAGT010000010.1, forward strand.
TGTAAAGTCTGTTATCTGTAGACTTTGAGGTAATTGAAGACCGAGAGAGTTACTAGATTTGACAAGTGAATCAACAGTTTCCTCTACTGTGCAATACAATCCAAATTCCCCGGTTTTTTCTAAGTGATTTTTGAGCAAAGTCAGACAAAAACTGGACTTCATTGCTCCAGGTGGACCTGTTACCAAAGATACGTATGGTGCTTGAACATCATTTTGGATTACCCTTTCCATACCCGGAATCCCACCTAAGAACATAATCTCACCAAAGACTTGTAAAATCACGACACCCTTAACCATTTTCTTATCATGATACAAACTAAGAAAGGAATTTGAGACAGATATATCCATTATTTTCACAATTCTGGTGAGCGATGAAATGAAAAGGGGGAGGCAGGTCGAAGGGCTGCCGGAGTGACGGGAGTTACAAAGCAAGTAGGTGATTATGGAATGGTAGAACTGATGAGTTTGTTGGAAGAAAAAAGAAAATTAGTGGATGAAAAGGCTACAAATTACAGAGTTAATAGAGATAACCTGAATGTGAAAACCAAAGAATTTACTGGTGCAAGAAACGAACTCAACAGTGAAGTCAGAGAACTAATCCAACACGTTAGAGAACAAAGAGAAATACGTGAACAAATGAATGAAATTGTTCGTGAAAAAAAGCAATCCAGAGCAACTGCATCAGATGCAGTTAGATCTGCAAAAGAAAAACTCCAAGCCCTAAAAGGCGAACCAGAAGTCAGAGACAACAATGATAGAAGGAGAGGCAGGGATAGACCTGAAACAGTTTCAAGTCTGAAAAAGAAACTTGCTAGACTAGAAAATGATTTCGAAATGGGTAAATTCACAGGTAAGAATGAGAAGAAATTCTTTGACCAAGCAAGAATTATCTCTAGGAAAATCAAAGACATGCAAAGCACTGATTCAGACAACGAAGAGGTCAAAGTCGCAGGTGAAGAACTAAGAGCGGCTATGGAAGAGCAGGAAAGGACTCATCAAGAGGTTACCGAAGCGGCTGATGCTGCGCAAAAGGCTCACGAGTTAATGCTAGAGTGGAATCAAGAAGTTGATAGACAACGAGAAAAGGCTGAAAGAGCTCATAGAGAACTTAGGAAGTCAAAGAAAGAAGCCGATAAAGCACACCATTTTTACATTGTATCACTAAGGTGCCTGCATTCCATACAGGACATGTTGAGAGCGATGAGGGGAGCACAATCTGGTGAGACTCAAAGCACATCCTCTAGAGTTGAAGTACAAGATTTGATGAGTAAGTTGTTGAGTGGTGAAACACTTTCTACTGAAGAATTGATGCAACTGCAGCGCGGAGATTGAAACAATAACCACTGTTAGTATTATCAGCCTAGTTGGTTTGAGAAATAATGGGGAAGCATTATGATATCTGGAGATGATATTCGCTCAGTCATCGAAGAGTATGACACTATGAAACTCAGGATAGGGATGACTGCATCCCACTCAGCCCTCGACATCTGTGATGGCGCAATCGAGGAAGGTTTTCCTACTGTTGCATACTGTCAAGAAGGAAGAGAAAAGACATATTCTGAATATTTCAAAGCCCACAGAAATAGCACTGGAAGAGTAGTAAGAGGAATGGTTGACAAAGCGATTGTAATGCCTCATTTCAATGGAGTTCTAGATCCATCCATGCAATCTGAGATGAGAAAGAGAAATGTAGTCTACATACCAAACCGTTCATTCACCTCATATTGTGGAATAGACCGAATTGAGAATGATTTCAAAGTTCCATTATTTGGAAGTAGGAACATGCTGAGAATGGAAGAGAGAACTGAAGAACAAGATTACTACTGGATACTTGAAAAAGCTGGGCTTCCATATCCTGAAGCAATAGAATCTCCAGAAGACATAGATTGCCTAGTAATAGTAAAACTTCACCATGCACAAAAGAAGTTGGAAAGAGGCTTCTTCACTTGCGCATCCTACCAAGAATACCAAGAAAAATCACAGGCTCTTCTAGCAGAAGGAGTAATAGATCAGGAAAGCCTTGCTGGCGCCAGAATTGAAAGATATGTTATCGGACCTGTCTTCAATTTGAACTTCTTTTACTCCCCTCTAGCAGATGAAGGTGAAAGGCTTGAATTGTTGGGAGTAGATTGGAGATTCGAATCTTCACTTGATGGACATGTTAGACTTCCTGCTCCTCAACAAATGACCATGCCAATCCACCAACAAATACCTGAAATGACAGTAGTCGGCCACAACACCGCTACAATCAGGGAATCTCTTCTAGAAAAGGCATTTGAGCTAGGTGAGAAATTCATCAAGGCAAGCAAAGAACACTATGCACCTGGAATTGTAGGTCCGTTTTGCCTACAGACATGTATCGATAAAGACATGAATTACTACATCTATGATGTTGCACCTCGTTTGGGTGGAGGAACAAATGTCCACGTCAGTGTCGGACATCCTTACGGAAATGCTCTATGGAGAAAACCTATGAGTAGCGGAAGAAGAATTGCTATGGAACTTAGAATGGCCGCAGAGCAGGATCGACTTCTAGAAGTATTAACATGACTGACACAGAGTCAAAGAGAGGATGTTGGATTGTTGCTAATCTCAGCAGGCCTAGTTCTTCAATTAAAGAAAACTCCGTGAGTTTTATTGCTAAGCTTAGGGATGCTGTCTAAATTACAAATTAAAATCTGGGAAATATTGCTTTGTGTATTGAAGCGCTTGGTCCCCTGTGTATCCTTGAGCAATTAGCCCGTTGTAGTACTCTGTTGCTGCAGGGTCATTTACTGGTGTA
>CAXAGT010000011.1:0-37632 GCA_963968885.1 uncultured Candidatus Poseidoniales archaeon
CAGTCAACTTATCACCAAGCATTGTCCACAGTATCATAGCAGTTGTGCAGGTTACTAGTGTTACGAGCATAATCGTAGCAATACCAACTAATCCACCGCCCAGGGGCTCAATGAATTGAGTCATTACGATTATTACAAAAGCCCACTCTTTGCCGTTTACAAATTGCATTAAAACACCCGCTTTGAAGCCGAGTGCCGCTTCAATTTCAGAGGCTTTGAACTTGCTAGGATCTGTTCTGAACATCGCTATAGCCATCAATAAAAGAAAAATCATACCAATCCAATGAAGAATTACAAGAGCGCCTTGGCTTTCATTGAGCGAGTCAACAAGTAAACCAACAGATAATTCAACAGTCAGAAATCCAACTGCCATTCCAGAAATCAGGGTTATGTTGGATCTTTTACCAAACAGACCGCTGTGTGCAAAACAGGTAAGCCCATTAGGCCCAGGAATAAGTAAACCAATACCAATAATGGTGAGTAACTCAACAAGTGCTACTCCGTCCATTACCTGCAACCCAAGTAGGACAAATACAAGCACCTTTCGCCGAATTTCAATCATTCATACTTCCTTGATGAATAATGGCTTAGGGACCAGATTCTCTTCAACGCCCAATTAGAAATTGGATTATGTTCTAATCCTGCCTAGATGGATTGATGGTGCAGGAGGCAGGATTCGAACCTGCGAACCATTGAGGACTGGGACCTCATCCCAGCGCCGTTGACCAAGCTTGGCAACTCCTGCGTTAAGGCTGGCTGCAAGCCAACTGTATATCAAGAAAACTAATGCTCTGTATAATTAAAATCAGAAAAACACAGACATACAAGTCAATGATCCATCTGCTGCTCGAATTTGACTCATATCGATTTCAACCACTTCAAGCCCAAGTTCTTTCAGGAAATTGATTACGGTTGGATAACCCTTGGCTGCAAGAACTTTATTTCCAGGCAGGCCAATCGTATTGCAGCCATAGGCTTCCTCTTCCGGCATCATTACTACCTTGCATCCTTGCGGCAATTCACCAAATATTTCAGCAGAAAGATAACCCTCTGGTGCAATTATGATATCATCGTTTGGAGTGCTCGAAAGGCTGGTTATGTGAAGAGCATTACCTGGTATTTCTACAACTCTTAATTCGTATCCAAATTTGTCGAGGAACTTTCTGAATACTTCAATTCCAGCGTCATTTGTCCTGCTAGATTTTCCAACAAAGAAGATATTGTGCAAACGTATTACGTCTCCACCATCCATCTTAGCATTTGAATCCATGAGGTGGACTTTTTCATCACCCAATTGCTCTCGGAGAAAAGCCTCTACCGGAGGTCTTTCACCTTCTCTTGAAGGCGCACCAACATTAGGAATCAATACTTCACCGTCAACAAATAGTGCCTGATCTTCAACAAAAATACAGTCAGGATGCTTTTCATCGGCATCTAGAACATGAACCTCAATTCCTGCATCTAAGAGAGCATTTTGATATGCCTTATGCTGATTTCGAGCCAACTCAATATCTGTAGGTCCGGTACCAAAAAAGTTGGCCAGAGCCCCCGCATAAGAATCTGGCACCAGCCTGCAGAAAATACGCTTTTTCTGCTCAATGGTGACAGTTGTCATAACCAATCCGGCAGACTGGCGGATAATAATGTCTACTGAATTTTGCGGAAACCATTTTCCGCTAAACCAACATAAAAACAACTGCATTATTATTTACATTAATCAATAAAATACAACAAAATCATTCACAACGAGTCTTAAAATTTCATAATTATCTTGATTCAAAAAATTATTTTGAAACCATATGATTCAACAATGGAAGGCTACAGGGTGTTACTATGCGCCAGCGATTGATGCCAGCCTTTTCCATGGTTTTCTTGATGATGCTAACTCCACTCAGCGGATGTTTTGGCGAAAATGAGGTAGACTCACTTGATACAGAATCACTGACTGTCTCTGAATCGGATTCTTTGCAAGCCGGAATGTGGCAGACCATTACACTGCAAGCAAGTGATGATCTAGCAGTCTTCATTCCATATTTCATCCAAGATCCAGGCTCTATGCGTGCACAAAATGGAACAGTTCTTGATATGAATTCTGGAGAAAAGGTGAGCATGAACATTCTTTTACCACCTCGCAATGAAGAGATTGTTTTCTTTTTGGGAGACATTGGCCGCACTGATTTTCCGATTAGAGAACCGGATCAATCATGGATGGCATGGCTTAACAATCCAAGCACTGGCTCTGCCGTGCAAGCAGTAGAAAACCAAGATACAGGCGGCATGTGGCCATGGATAGTCCCAAGTAACTCAACCGGAGGAGAAGTCACCCCGTTAATCATGGAAACCAGCCGCCCATTCCGTGCAGATTTAACAGATGATGATGGTGTTGGCGCAAGTGATGGCTGGGTTAATGGTAGAGATGTATATGATTGGGTTGATTTCATTACAGACGACACTCCTTGTACAGAGCAAGCATTTGTTGGTTGTGGGCCTGACTTGGCTAGAGGTTACTTGGACAGGTGGGTTGGAAATGCAAATCCCTCATACGAGCATGCAGTTAACTATTTTGAAGGCGTTATGAAAGGATATGGATTGGACCGAGTTGAGGTCCACAGATTCCAATCTAACACCGCTTGGTCGGTTAATATCTGTGGATACAAGGACGGTTCAGTATATCCTGATGAGTGGTTGATTTTTGGAGCACATTTTGACATCGCACCTCCTGTTGCATACATACCTGGTGCTGAAGATGGGATTCCAGGCTATGGCACCCGCCACGGCGCATACGACAATGCAGCAGGTTCGAGCATGGTTCTAACCACTGCTAGCGTTCTTGCAGACTTTGATGCTCGAAGGACCATGGTTTTCTGTCTATGGTCCTCGGAGGAGGAAGGATTGTGGGGATCACGCTCCTTTGCAAATGATTTACCGGATGGAGTTACCGTCAGCAACTACCTCAATCTTGACATGGCTGGTGTGAATTATCCTGGAGATTATGCTCTATCCGTTTACCTAGGACCAGATGGTACAGAGGAAGCGATTGACCAAGCAGGAATGTTCCATTTAGCCGAGTGGATTGGAGCAGATGCACTCGATCTTGGATATGAGATGGAACGAGGCAGAGAAGCCTGGCTTGAAGGCGGAGAAAGTCCATTGTGGGGAGATATTTACGAAGATACAGTTGCTATTTACGAATCACCAACCGCTCGAAGCGACCATGACTCGTTCCAAAATATCGGCGTTGCGACCCTTGGTTGGAACGGACTTGTGGACGGATATCCTTGCTACCACCGTACTTGTGATACTATGGAGACGATGATCGATTACATGGGAACGGACAATTCCACAGGCATCAACAATTTGGTACATTCATGGGATATTGTCACATGGTGGGCTGTCTATGCGTTCCTTCATATGGACCAGACACCAGTTCCAAATGAGTTGTGAATAATTCTCAAATCACTCAAACCATACGGAAATTTCATCCAAAGTTTTCCTATGAATATCTGGAACCATAGCATCTTTTGCAGGATATCCCACTGGCAAAACAAGCAGTGCATCTTCGTGTTTAGGTCTACCTAGTATATCGCGCAGGAAACCCATAGGAGAGGGTGTATGAGTTAGAGTTGTCAATCCTATTCTATGAATTGCTGAGATAAACATTCCAGCAGCAATTCCACAAGATTCAACCGAGTAATATGTCGGCGCCATTTCACCATTTGACCTCAATCTCTTGGTTTGTTTGAACAACACTACAATCCAAGGTGCATCGGTCAAATGAGGTTTGATATGGTCAGTTCCTAGTGGATCTAACACCTCTTTCCACGCTTCTGGCATCCTTGATTGGTATGTTTTCAACTCCTCTTGCTCAGCAGCTTCACGAATTTTTTGTTTCAATTCTTGATTTGAAATCACTACCCAGGTCCATGGTTGTAAGTGGGCTCCATTAGGTGCAGTTCCGCCGGTAAGGATTGCTTTCTCAATCAATTCCTTAGGCACTGCACGAGTTGAGAAATGACGTGTAGTGCGCCGCATTTGAGCAACTGAAAGGATTTCCTCTGCCCTCTCTTTCATCTCTTTCGGAGAAACTTCATTCCAATCCAATTGTACAAAACCAGAATTATCCATGCCAATGCGAGCAACGATTTCTAATTTATAATTCCGATTCGTAATCAAGACCAGGCATTTTACCCCTAATTCTTAACCAAGTCTCACTGGCAAACATCAGTGCATAAATCGAAATTATCCATAAAGTAACATGACTGTAAGCGTTGCTTATCACGTCTATTTGTATTGCATTATCGGGAATGAATAACAGAATCAAAATGACTCCCCAGACTACAGTAATTCCATTAAGAATCCATCTAATCGTTGAAAGTGTATCACTTGATGATGCCCTCATTTGAGAAATTTCAGCCTTTGTTAATATGGCTGTAAGTCCCATTAATTTGTTCATGGCTGTTTCTCCATTCCATTCTAATTTTCCTAATTTGAAGCGCTGTGAAAAGTCTATTGCAAAGAAAAGACTAGTCCATAAAACTACTACTTCGAGGAATATTTCAGCCCCCATCAAACTCAAATCGCCCCAGGTAGACCAAATCAATAGGCACCATAACCACCCCAAAATTATGACCTGAAAAGCCCTTGAAAAATCAGAGATTCTATGCAGGAGTTCAGCATCATGGGAGAGGAATGATTCCAATGCAATGATTATTCCAGTCATCGTCGAGAAAACAAAGCCCAAGCCAAGCCACCACCATTCTAAATCAGCATCTCTCCAAGCAAATAGCATTGCGACCAATGCCCAAGATAACGCAACTAAGGAAGCAACATTCACCACTGATTGCATTGTGTAAAGTGGATCTCGCCCATCTTTTAGAACGGCTAATCCTCCTACTAATCTAACTTCAAATGCCGATTCATTCACTATTCCTTTTCCGGCAGCGGCTACGCCTCCAAGCGACTCAATCCTTGCCTTTGCTACCAAACTCTCATCTTCACTTGCAGATGTTCGCTTGCGTTTACTCCATCCGGATCCTCTAGTAGCAGCGATTGCAGCAGCACTGCCTCCACCTGCTCTGTGGCTTCGACTAGATTGACTTCTAGCCCAAGCTCTGATTTCATCGCTTGTGTGTTGTTCAACCTGCTCTTCGCTCAATGGAGCGCCGTGGTCGGTGTACAGCCATCTGCATTGAATTGGGAAAGGATGCTCATCTACGTCCGGAGCGACAACTTGGAACTCTCCCGGGCCCAGTGTTGGCAGCTCAGAGACCAAATCCAAATCAGTTCCACTTTCTTTTAGTAGATGCTTTACCTTGTCAATATCTTGGGGCTGAGTAAATCTACCAACGAAAGTTGAGTTTGCTTGAGCAAGTATCTTGTAATCTACGTCACTAACATTTTGAGTTGCTAAAACACAGGACACTCCATATTTTCTTGCCTGCTTGAAAATTAGTTTAATCAAATCTTTAGCAGGCGGATTTCTTGGATGTGGAGGAAGGTAAGGTGCTACTTCATCCATGAAAAATAGAAGTTTCAATTCTCCATCTGCAGGCTGTTGGTCAAGCATCCAATCATATAATTCTCTAGCCAATTCTTGGACAAAATATTGTTTTTGATTTTCATCTTGAATTGTATTTAGATATACAACGTTCACAGGTACTTTGCCTGGCATTGCAGATTTTGTAAGAGTGTCAATATTTATTGGAACGCCGTTAGAAAACAGTAATTGATTAACTCCGGTTTGATACCCAGAAAGCCTTCTTGCTAATCTTCCTCTAGTGGTTTTTGGCAATCGTTCTTCAAAGTCTACTAATTCATGATCGCCTTTGACTATATTCCATGGAGGGACCTCAGGAATTTCTTCTCCATCCTGGGATTCTTCGAAACACTCAGGATACAAGAACTTGGTAAATTCGTGGTGGGGGTCTCTAACGACTTTGGCAAGACTGTCAAAATCATTGACTTTCAATCCCAAACGAGTTGATTGAACCAAAATTTCGTAAAGATAGGTTTTGATTGTCTTACCCTCAGCCTTTTCCACATCGTAATCAGCAAGATTAGCAAAACCAGCAGCAACCATATCCCATTGCGTAATCGCTTCTTCAGGGTCTAAATCAGCAGGAGGGGCATGAAATGGATCTATGCACAAGGGTAAACCTTTGCTTCTAAGCGGAGTCCAAATTCTAACCTCTTGCTTCTCCATCAATTTATTTTGACGAGATGGGTCTCCTCCTTTCTGCTCCAATATTTCTGAATCTCCTTTCAAAATTAGTCTAGCTAAATCGCCTTGCGGGTCGATGATTAGGGATGGGATTCCTGCCATTGTTGCTTCTTCAATTACAGTTTTTGCCATCACTGTCTTACCAGAGCCAGTAGATCCAAGCATTGCAGCGTGTCTTGCTAAAACATTGGAATCAATATCCACAGGTTCATCATTATCCCTTCTATGCCCAAGATACATCCCCTTTGGTTTGTATTTTACAGATTTACCGGAGTTGGCTAGTTTACTCTTATCAATTCCATGCAACTCTTCAGAGAATCTTCTCTGCTCGTCCTCATAAATCTCTTTTCCATCCTGCGGTTCTTGATCGAATAAATCTCCGACAAGGCTGGAAAATTCACCTTCGACTTCATCAGGATTTGAATCGATATCATATCCCTCCATCGAATGTCCAAAGAAGTAGTTAGTATTGATAATAACGGATGTATTGGGCAAAAGACACTAGACTCAAGGAGTACGGGCGAATCGCCGTGCTATGGAACAGGCGCTCATTCCTATGGCTAGACCTTCATGGAATAACGAAATGCGCGAAGCAGCAATTCAAACTCTGGATTCAGGGCGGTGGGTAAAAGGACCGCATTCCAAGAATTTTGGACAGGAATTTGCAGATTACATAGGGGTTCCAGTCGCAAGTCCTTGCCAGAGCGGAACTGCCTCTCTATGGGCCTCTTTGCGAGTCCTTGACATAGGCGAAGGGGACGAAGTAATCGTTCCTTCAATGACCTTTATTTCCACGGCTACATCGGTTTCATTAGTTGGAGCAAAGCCAGTTTTTGTTGATGTTGAAAATGACTATTGGTGCATATGCCCTAAGGACTTGGAAGCAAAGATTACTGAAAATACAAAGGCAGTTATCGCAGTGCATCTATACGGTCAAATGTGCTCACCAATCGTCTATGAAATATGCCAGAAATATGGTCTTGCATTGATTGAAGATGCAGCCCAAGCCCACGGAGCAAGTCAAGAAATCAATGGCAAGAAACTGTTGGCTGGAGCCATTGGCGATGTTGGCTGCTTCTCCTTTTTTCCCAGCAAGAATATGTCGGTTGGTGGAGAGGGAGGAATGTTAACTTGCAAAAGAGAAGATATCTCTGAGAAGGTTAGAACAATTGTTGATCATGGAAGGGGCAGCGATTTGCAGTCAATGCATCTTGGTAGTAATTTGCGTATGCCCGAGGTTCTTGCATCAATTGGCAGGGTGCAATTGAAATCCCTAGATGAATGGGTCAAAAGGAGAAACCGAATTGCCGAGAATTATGATTTAGTCATTAACCAAGTAAAGGGTATACAACCGCCGACAAGACGAGAAGCGGTGGTTCATGCGTTCCATCAATACATCGTAGTTTGCGAGCACCCCGATTCATTCAGAAAGCACATGGAGGATAGCCAAATCTCAACACGCGTTTACTATACAACACCCTGCCATAGGCAACCAATTTTTTCAAACCACTCTCAATACGAAGATTCCTTTCCCGTAACCGAAGCTATGACAGAATCTTTGGTTGCTATCCCCGTCTTCCACGAGATGACCGATGCGGAGCTTGAGAGGATAACTACTGCTCTGGCATCTTATCAGTTGCCGATTTAATCGACCTTGCTAAATCAGCATTAGACCAGTTGGGCAAATGTGTAATTTCCAATCCTAGCCAATCGGGTAATTCGACCGACTCATCTTCTCTAGTCAGCTCAACTTCTGCGATTACAAGGCCACCAAGCAATCCCTCAAATTCGTCAACCTCCCAGATCATTCCATCTTCTCCCATCCAATTGTAGCGGGTCTTGGAAATTTCAGGAAACCGTTTATCACTTACGACTTCCTCAAAAACCCCATCGCTGATTAAGAATTCATGCTCTTTAGCAGATGCACCTATTCTTTTTCCTTTTAGAGTCAAATAACATTCCATTCCTTTTTTCCGAATTCTTACGACCCAATCGTTATTTTCTGCTATGTCGAAGAATGCACCAGAATCGATATCCGTGACAAAAACGACCCCGTCGTAGGCGATGCTATTATTGCTAGAATTTGTTGCAAGCTTGTCCTTGTCAAGGTATACTTGCCTGATGTGAAATTTCTCTAAACAATCCTGCCAAGGCTTCTCATACCGCCCATCTATCAGGAATCTTCTTTCGATTTCAATCCACGAGGACATGTTTAATCCTCATCATCAAATTCCAAATTTCTTGCATTTTCCATTAACTTTTCATCGAGGAACCAAAACGTAGGAGTCTTTTCGTCAAACATCTTGTCCCACTTTTGTACAGTTCTGGCAAACATTTCTTCTCTTGCTTGGCTTTTGCACCAATTCAAGATCCAATCACACTGCTCTTCCATTTTTTCATCTTCTGTCGAGACTCTCTTTAGGGTCTCAGCTAATAGAGCAGTCGTCATCATCCAATTTGGCGATAGAGCGTATGTCACATATGGGTTCCTTTCCATATCAACGCTTCTCCATTCCACCCATAATCCAAGGAAGGCATCATAGATAATTCCGACCACAAGTACTGCAGCCATGACCATGATGAATATGAAAGCCAAACCAAAGTAGGTTGCTGGAAGTCCCAGTAATGTATCAGGAAAACATCCTCTAACATCACAGTCAGGCAGAAATCTCCACCCAACATAAGGCCAAATCAGCAGAGTCAAGGTCGTTCCCCAGAATCCTATGGAAATGAATGCTTGGGATTGTTGAACACGCCAATATTGTTTCATTACCCATTTTTTGACGATGTTGTCATTCATTGAGTTTGCTGACATGGTAACAATACCCCGAGAGAGTTGTCCTTGATGAAGAAGTAGGTCGGTTGACTAATTTTTCATCATATAACCGTTTGATTTAGATAGTATTGTTCTAAGTTCTAAACTATGAAGAGAAAATCCGTGACTGCTATTGTACTCATCACGCTTATGCTCTTGAGTGGTTGCATGGGAGGAGTAGATGAAATAATTCCAGAACCAACCGGTGAACTTCCAGATGGGTGGGCAGAGGGACCAAAAAGGACTGTTGCAAGTCCGAAACTGATTCAATTCCAGACATGTGAAGAGCTTGAACAGAGCCTAAAATTAGCAATTGAAAACGAATATAGGACTCAAATATTACAAGCAGTCGAACAAATTTATCAATACAATTTCCTGAGAAGCGGAGAGTTCATGGCAGAAGATAGCGCTGAGATGGCAAGTGATGGGGGCAATTCTGTTGACATGCCAAGCAGCGATTCACAACCAAGGGAGGAGGGTACAGATTATTCTGGAACCAATAACCAGGAACAAGGGGTTGATGAGGCTGATTTTGTGAAGACAGATGGGTACAATATTTACTACCTGAACGGACAAATTTTGAATATTTTTTCAGTTCCAGAATTTGGAGAACTTTCTCTAACCAGTCAAACAAGAATAGAGGGAACTCCATCTGCTATGTTGCTCAGCGATGATAGCCTAGTGGTTATCTCATCGGTGAATTCCTGGAATATTCCTAGAGAATCCGAGATAGGGCTGGCAATGGGTTGGGCTGATGGATATTCAAATTGGAGAGTAAACACCCTGACTAAATTTACTGCTTTTGACATCTCTAACAAGAGCGATATTGTTGAGCAAAGAGAATTGTTCATCGAGGGACGATACTCCACTGCTAGAGAAGTTGATGGTACAGTTAGAGCCGTTACACAAAGTTGGATGAATATCAACGGATTGACCACATGGTTGGACCTCCCTGAAGGGTATTGGAACCTAGATAGCGATGATCCTCTGAGATTAGTTTTGAGGCAAGAGGCAGGTTATCAAGCGATATTGAACAACGCAGAGGTTCTTGATAATTTGGAGTTATCAGATCTCTTGCCACGAGTCTTTGAAAAAAGCGAATCAGGCATAATTACACATGAGATGAATGATAATGACTGTAGGGATTTCAGCGCCTCTGAAGATGCATATAGCCGTGGATTTACAAGCATCTTCACTCTCGATTTACAGAGTGAAAATTTTGATTTCGAAGCAGACCACATCGTTGGAAATAACCCACTTGTTTACGCCTCAAAAGATGTAATGGTGATAACAGACGCTGCCTGGGATTGGTGGTGGTTCTGGGGAGCAGACGATATGGATACAATGACCAACATTCACACATTCGATATATCCAATCCTGGAACAACGCTTTACACAGGTTCTGGTAGAGTTGATGGAACAATTCTAAACCAATTTTCCATATCTGAATACGAAGGTGTTGTCAGAGTTGCGGTAACAACAGGGCAATGGGCTAGATGGTGGGTGGAAGATCCTGAACCTATGGTAAGTCATGTAGTGACTTTGGGAAGGCAAGTGGATGAATCAGGAAACCAGATTTTGAGTGAAATTGGGCGTGTAGGAGATATCGCGCCTAATGAAACAATATGGAGCGCTAGATTCGTTGAAGACAGAGCATACATAGTCACGTTCGAAAACATGGACCCATTGTGGACTATTGACTTGTCAGATCCAGCAAATCCAGAAGTTATGGGCGAATTACACGTCCCAGGTGTTTCCACTTACATCCATCCGTTGAGCGACGATATGCTACTTACTATTGGCATGGGGCCTGCAGATGAAGAAACAGGACTGGGTCTAGACTGGTCCTCGACCCGCCTCTCAACATTCGATGTTTCAGACTTCAGTAATCCACAACTTGCCCAAACTCTTACGGTATCGCCGGTAAATGATCCAGACAATTCCCGCTGGTCTTGGGCATATTCTGAAGCTAGCTATGAGCACAAAGCATTCCAATATTGGGCGCCTAAAGGATTACTTGCGATTCCGCAAGCCACCTATTCATATGACTACAATGAAAATTCATACTGGAGCGGCTATACCTTTGTATCAAAATTAATTTTAACATCTGTAAATGAAACATCAGGCAGTTTGGAGTACTATGGTGAGGTAAATCACTCTGATTTCTATAATGGAGATGACTCGGGATGGTGGGGAGAGACTAGCATTAGGCGCAGTATTTTCATGGGCGATTACATCTATGCAATTTCTTCTGGTGGAATCACTGCAACTAACTTAACATCTCTAGAGCAGTCAGCAGCAATCGAATTAGATAAGCCAACATATGATTATTACACGTATTACGATTATGTGGAAGAGAGAGAGTCCGAAGATGACGGCTCTAGCTCAGATGAAAGAGAATCCGGGGAAGACACCGAAACCGAAGATCATGCTAGATGATTTAGCCATCGATTGCTTCTAGTAGAATTGAACAAATTGTTTCACAATCCCTTGAAGTCAATGTACTTGGAAGTCTAATATCACACAATTTCGCTAACAGCTTGTCAGTTTGACTCAAATCTTCGTTATTTATGTAAGTCCAATGTTTGTAAGTACTGGTAAAACCAATTGCTTTTTGTGCACCAAACCACTTGATTTTTAGACCCTTATTTTCACATTTTTTGAGAATCTCAACAATTCTTTCCGCTGGGAACTCAAGGAAAAATTGGATTGATGTCGGTGCTTGCTTAACATTAGGATTGATTTCAGGGAACCTTATATTTTCATGCTGCAAGTGATTTTGTATTGTGGAATAGACATTATTCCACTTATTATTTATTGACTCTAGGGAACCCAATTGAGGCAAAGACACAGCAGCAGCTAATTCATTCAATCGAAGACTGAAATTTGGAATCATCCCCTCATACTTTGCAAATACTTCCTGACTTGGAGCATTGCCATTTTGGTGATGTAAACCATAACTTCCACTGTATAAAATTGCCTTTGCGGCAAGATCTTCATCATCGGTGATAATTATACCACCTTCGCCTGCATTGATCTGCTTATATGTCTGCAAGGAAAAGCAACCGGCAATACCGAAAGTACCCGTTTTCTTTCCATCCCATTCTCCACCAAGCGTGTGGGCACAGTCTTCGATTAGCAATACTCCATGCTCTTCACACAGGCTTTGAATTTCCTCTAAATCTCCAAAATGCCCTCTCATATGGGAAAGAAGGAATGCCTTTGGTTTATGCAACTTGATTTTGTTTTCTAAATCGCCAACATCAACAGTTAAATTTTCATTTATCTCAACTAATTCAATTTTACAACCTATGTTCTCCAAGGCACCTGGGACAGGCGCTAAAGTGAATGAATTCAGAAGAACAACATCTTGTCTTGTTACTCCAGCTGCAAGTAGTGCAACATACATTGCAGAACCACCCGAGTTAACTGCTATGGAAAACTTAGTACCGTGATACTTTGCAAATTCAATTTCTAATTTTGCAACAAATTGCCCATCGCTCTTGTTTTCTCCATATCTGAATAATTGTCCGCTTTGCAGGACGGAATTTGCATTCTCGAGAGCCATTTCCGATAATTTTGCAACTGCCGTAAGAGGAGTTGACAACTCTTCTTTGCCGGACATGTTACTGGGTTTCACAACACCTTTAAAGCAACATCTAAGGAGCCTTTGAACAGGTGAAAAGGCTGTTTGGTAAACAGAAGGACATGGTTTTCCCATGGCAGATAAATGCGGTTGATGACCCAATCACCCTTTCAGAACATCTTGTGCACAAAATGCACAATGACAGAAATCCACTACTTATTCAACTCGAAGATAAATTTGCAAGCAGGGAATACGTAGAGAAAAATTCAGATTGCAAACTACCGAAATTGTATCATTTTTTACAACAGGGTAGCGAAAAAATACCCTGGAACGATCTTCCAGAAAGATGCGTTTTGAAGGCAAACCATTGGTCTGGAGATTCATTATTCATACTCGATAATGCTCCAGAACCTTTACCCAATGTACCCCGAGCAAAACTGCCCAAAATAAGGGCAAGGAAGCAACACGGATACTACATCATTAGAAATGGCAGGGACCAATATGGTCGGTTCTGGCCAAAGTGGAGAATCCAAGCAAAATTATCAAGGGTTTTGAAGAAAGATTTTCCAGTATCTCTAGAATGGGGCGCTTACAATATTAGCCCAAGAGGCATAATCGTCGAGGAGTTTTTGTCAGGTGATGATGGTGGGCCACCAGTGGATATCAAAATGCATTGCTTTGGTGGCAAGGTTGGCTATATACAGTTTGAACATGGAAGATTTGGCAATGAAATATTGCAAAATATTCACTTGCCTGATGGGAGCCTTATAGATACAAAAGGAGAGGAAACAAAGTGGTTCAATGACATTAGTGTTGGTAACTTAAGAGACCACATCGGATCTGAAATTGTTGACAGATTAATCCAGGTTTCAGAACAATTAAGCAAAGACACAATGTATGTTAGGGTTGACCTGTTCATCATTAATTCAGAAGTAGTGTTTGGAGAGTTTACGAATTATCCACGCTCTGCACAACCTCAAGCCCCACAATGGGAGAAATTAGGCGGACAGAAATGGAGAGAAGCCCGCGGTGCGCCAAAAATTCAGGAGGGCAACTAATGAAGACTGCACTGGCATGCTTTGGATTTGGAAGACCTGAATTCTATCAGCGAATGCTAGACTCAATTGGTATTTGTAGTGAAATAATCAATCAAGAAATCGATGTTTTTCACTTTCTCGACGGGGGAGAAGGCTCAATGCAGCAGGATTTGAAATCAGTTATTGAAAAATCTAGTACTCCCTTCAAAGAAATTATAGCAAGAGAGACTAACTTCGGGGTTGGAAGACAATTAATCAGTGCTCGAAGAGAGCTATTAGATGAACGCGGCTATGATAGAATGATAATGATGGAGGATGACATTGAAGTCGGAAAATCGTATTTCAGCGCTATACTGTCTTTATCTGATTGGGCGCAAAATTACGAAGATGTAGGGACCGTTCAAGTTTGGAATGTTCAATCAGGATCAAAAGAAGACCTTTCCAATAGGATGGGGGAACTAGTATTGACCAACAGGCATTTTGTGACATATTGTTTAAGCAAAAAAGTATGGGATAAAATAAAACCAGTAATCTATGAGTATGAACAAAAATACCTATTGAAAAAGCATTATTCGAAAAGACCACATTATAGAATTAGATATTTCATGTCAAGGCAGATAAAAAAAGGACAACAAAGACAATCTGGAAACCTGCTCAATCCTCCCGAGAAAGCAATATCTCACCCGTTTCCTAAAATTGATTGGAGGAGATCACCCACAAGCCAAGACGCAATCACATCTTTGGCACTCCATAACGCAGGTTTGGTTAGGCTCACTACTTTGGTCCCAAGGGCATTTTACTTTGGCGAGACAGGGGTTCACTGCACCCCAGAAGTATATCGAGAGATGGGCTTTCATGAACAAGGTCACTGGCAATGGGAGTTAGAAGAGGAAAGCAAAGATTACTCGGTCGTTTACAAAGATAAAGAAGGAAACTGGCTCTCTTCAATCTACCGCTGAGGCTAGTTTTATGGGAATAGATGTTGCAATCATCGGTTCTGGCAGATGGGGCAAAAACCACGTCAAAACTATACATCAGAACTCTAGATATCTAGAAATTGATGATATTTATGTCTGTGATATCGATACTCAGAAATTAATCCAATGGGAAGATAAATCATTGAAGTGTTATACATCAATAGACGAATTGTTGCTCGAGCACAAACCTAGGTTTGCAGTTGTTGCAACTCCTCCAGAAACACATTATGAGATAACTCAAAATTTACTCAAGCAAGGCATCAGCGTCTTAGTGGAGAAACCGATAGCTTCGAATTTAAGCGATGCTGAATTACTAATTAAACAAGCAGAAGATTCGAATTGCATTCTGTCTGTAGGGGTTCTTTTGCGCTTTCATAGCGGGATTAAATTTGCAAGGCAAATGCTTGAAGATAAGAAAATAGGCGATGTCAGGTCAATTTATTTTGAAAGACATTCATCAAGATCACCCACAAATTCAGCAGATTTAATCGATGCCATGGGGATTCATGCCATTGATACTATACTTAATCTAAATAATGAAAACGAACCAAATATAATTTCATTACTCAATGCCGAATCATCAGATTTACAGGTAACAAAATGTGAATTTTTACTGGATTATGGAAAGGACCTAAAGGCAAAATTTTCAATTGGCTGGGGTTTTAGATATGAGTCCAGAATCGTTCATATTGAAGGAAGTAATGGGGCATTAAGCATTGATTTTTCTGAACCATTTGGAGTTACAACAAATAGCGGACATGTTGAAAACTTGGACCCAGAATTTGATAAATATCCGCTTGAATTAGAGTTAATTCATATGGCTAATACTTGTACAGAATCCCAAGGAGCAAGGATTTTTCCAAGCAAAACCGGGATAATTAATGGCTTGAAATGGAGCACTTTGGCAAAGAATGAATTATCCAAATATCTAGGCAACTAGACAATCCCCAGCGCGAGATTTGAAGAATGAATTGCACTTGGGTTGGTTCATGGGTCTACAGATTAGGACCGTTGCAATCATGTACGGTCTTGCAGGTGTTGCAGGTCTGCTGTACGGAATGAACGATGACTCTGTGATGAGCGGGGTAATTGCGTGGGCTGTTTTGAGCACTCTTGCATCATTGATTTGGGCATTGAGTAACCCAGAAAACGCCCTAACTGGACTTGATATGAGGCCAGGCGTCTTACTAACTCATGCCGGGGCACTAGTGGTGAGCGGCTTGTTCACATTTTGGTTGGTCTCTGGACTCGACTTCCCCGTGGTTGAATCTACAATAACCGGGTTTACCTTTGTCCTAACCACTTACTACACTTTCCTTCTGACAGAACCATTTGTGAAATCAGAATAATATCGATTTTCTATGCGAAGGGTGAAAGGCTTTCGCCGTTGGTTGTATATCGAGGCGTATGGCTAAACATGGTGACCACCCAGAATTACCACAAATTCTTGAAGACTGTTTACAGGAAGATGTCCATACAGTCTTTTTGAAAGCAGATTGCCCTGTTCGGGTAAAAAGGGGAACCATTGGTAAATTGAAACTTGTTGAGCTGGATGAAGTTAACGACGGGAAATGGGACAAATTACGCTTGGAGTCCCTTGAGGAAGAATTGATACAAGTCTTAGAGGATAATAACGAGAGGTCAGATTGTTTCTTAGAAATCGATAGACATGGCTGCAAAGTAGTTCAGCTAGGTGACCTAAGAATAACCATAGCATGGCCGCCATTTGCTGATACAAGAGAAATGACAATAGTCAGGCCAGTTGCAAAATTATCGCTTTCAGATTATGATTTTGACCAGAAGTTAATCGATAGATTAAGCGATCACCACAGGGGAGTTTTCATTTCGGGAAGACCGGGTTCTGGGAAAACCACAATGGCTCAAGCTATTGGAGAATATTTGGATGAACAGGTCGGCGCAGTCGTGAAAACAATGGAGGCGCCAAGGGACCTTCAATTGCCAGATAGGATAACGCAATATGCTCCGCTTGAAGGAGATTTAGAAAAAACAGCGGAAATCATCTTCTTGGTAAGACCAGACTTTGTTTTATTTGATGAGGTTCGCAGAGCAAGAGATTTCGAGATTTTTGCCGACGTACGTCTTGCTGGTGTAGGATTACTGGGAGTAACTCACGCCAACTCTGCTCTAGAGGCAATCCAGAGGTTAATTGGAAAGGTTGAACTTGGTCTTGTAAGCCAAGTTCTTGACACCGTAATCCACGTTGAAAAAGGTCAAATTGCTCAAGTTCTTGAGTTGCGGATGACAGTAAAACCTCCAACTGGAATGCAAGAGGAATTGGCAAGACCAGTCATTGAAGTAGTCGAGTTTCCTAAGGGCACAGTCATCTATGAGATGTTTGCTTTTGGCTCAGAATTAGCAGTGGTCCCAGTTGGAGATGCAGATAATCGCGTGTCGCCATTACAAGCCCTTGCTAAAGAGCAAATAATTCAAGAAATTAGACGCTGGGTAGGGGTAAAATGTGAAGTTAAATTCACTGGACAAACCTCAGCGACAATCTATGCGCCAAAGAGCATGGTTTCCACTCTTATCGGAAAAGGTGGAGATAATATCAGGGCTTTACAAAACGAACTCGGGGGACTCTCTCTGAAGGTGGAGCCAATGTCGGCTTGGGAAGGAAAACCCTCTAGGGAAGATATGGATTCGGATTATGATATTCAAGACCGAAGAAGCAGAGGCGCAAGGGCTTGGGAAGGGCATAATCCAAGCTCAAAATCCCAAAGAAGAAAATCAAGAAAGGGCAGAAGATGAGCCGGCTTGCGCTCGCGAGGGTTCATCAATGAGATGTATTCCGTAGGTTTGATGACTGGGGATTCAGGTGCCGGAAAAGGTCCTGTAAGGATAGTCAAACAGTCCACTAGCGTCACCAGCGGTATAGCGGTAACACAAAAATTAGTCAAAGCTTCAGTAGCGTTTGGAAATTTACTTTCAGGGACTTTCGGACCAAATGGGCTTGACAAAATGATGTACAAGACTACAGGGGAAGCATCGATTACTAACGATGGTGCAAAAATAGTTGCAGAATTACTTGTAAGACACCCCGCTGCAAAAGCATTCGTTTCCCTTGCAGAATCGCAAGAAAATGCATGTGGGGACGGAGTCACATCGTGTCTATTATTTGCAAGCGAACTAATGAGGGAGGGCGGACGACTTCTCAGCAGAGGCGTCCATCCATTAGTATTGATAGAGGGATATACACATGCCCATGAAATCGCTCTAAATCTGCTTGAAGATAAGAGAATAGATTTTACCGGATTTGATAGAGAATCATTATTGAGAGTCGCAAAAACTAGTCTAAGTGGAACAATCGCAGATTTTGAGGACGATTTCTTAGCAAAAATGGTAGTTGATGCCGTGGAGACGATTAGATTCCTGGAAGGAAAAGAGGTGTTTGCTCCCTACACCAATGTTAGAATGTCTAAACGTGGAGAAGGCAACATTAGAGATTCTAGATTAGTCCAAGGACTAATCATCGATCAAAGATTGAAGTTAGATAAAATGCCAAAACATTTGGCTGCAGGAAAACTACTTGCTCTATCCTGTCCACTGAAAATCGAATCATCTTCTAGGGATGCAGATATTGAAATTGAAAGTGCGGAAAAATTCGCTGAATTTTTACAAGCGGAAGACAAAATTATTCAGGAGAAAGTTGACCGAATTTTGGCAACAAAAGCCACTTTTATTGCTTGCAAAGATGAAGTGGACGATTCAATCTTGCAGGCTCTAGCAGAGGCTGGTTGTATTGTCATGACCGATTTAGAAGGACCTGGGTTACAGGATATCGCAGATACATGTAACGCATGGGTCATTGATCATTTAGACGATATAGACAAAGCAAATCTAGGTAACTTTGAGTCTGTGGATGTTGAGATAATGGAAGGCAATGAAGGTAAAAGGGAGAGAATCCATTTAGTTGCTGGACAATCAGCAGGCATTGTAACCTTGGATATCTATGGAACAGATGGTTTGAGTAGTGAAGAAGCAATACGAGCGTTATTTGATTCTCTAAGGTCTGTTTGTCTTGCAACAGAACACAAATCGACGGTTCTAGGAGGTGGTAATTTCCATTCTTTTGCAGCCTCCACTATCAGAATGGCAGGAGAAGCGAAAGGAGGCAGGCAGAGATTAGCGATGGATGCTTATTCTAGAGCCCTTGAATTAATTCCTTGTGTGCTATTAGAAAATGCAGGAGAGGACAAGTTAGACGGATTGCTTGAGTTAAGAGCAAAAAACAACGCAAACGATTCATCTTTTGGTGTTGATAGTGATGGGGAAATATCCGATGTATCAAATGTACGTCTTTGCACTGAAACAGTGATCAGCGGTCTTATATTGGCTTTTGAAACAGCCACCACGCTGCTTAGGATTGACCAAGTTATCTCTTCGCGTGGCGATTGATTAGACTACATAATTTCATAACCCTTGTCTGGGTGAATCTCTTAACGGGTTGACCTATGACTGCTCCCGTATCAAACCGCCCTAGAGCGCTACTTAGCGTTTACAACAAAACAAATATTGTAGAATTCGCAACAGAACTGAGCAACCTTGGTTACGAGATAGTATCCACTGGTGGCACTGCCAGAAAACTTCGAGAATCAGGACTTGATGTCATTGGAGTTAGCGATGTCACCGGGCATCCGGAAATTTTTGATGGGCGGGTAAAATCATTACATCCTGCAATCCATGGACCTTTGCTTGCTAGACTAGAATTGGATAAGGATGCAAAAATGCTAGGTGAACTGGGATACCCAATGATCGAAATAGTTGCCTGCAACTTATACCCATTTGCAGAGGCAAGCAATCAACAACCACCATTAAGCGATGCTGATTTACTTGAAATGGTCGACATTGGAGGTCCAACAATGGTTCGTGCCTCAGCAAAAAACCACAGAAATGTTTTGATAGCCTCAAATCCAAATCAATACCAATCTATAATTGAGCATCTAAAGAGAGCAAATTCATCCTCAGAAGTCCCAATGGATTTCAGGAGACAACTAGCGCTTGCTGCATACGAGCACACTGCTGCGTATGATTCCAATATTGTCAATGAATTCCATAAAAGATGGATAGGATCACCTGAGCAATTCAAAGGATTGGAAAACCAGAAAGATAAATTCCACAACACGCTATCGGTAAATGCAGAATTAGCAAGCGTCCTTAGATATGGAGAGAACGGGCATCAGGGCGCCGCTCTGTATGTAAATCCAGATGAGGTTGGACACCATTCCACCCTGGTAACTGCTAAGGTAGAAGGAGGTAAGGCAATGTCTTACAATAATTATGCAGATGCAGATGCTTGTTTGCGATTGTGTCGCTCCTTATCTACCGATGAATGGCCAAGCACTCCTCATGCTTGTGTGATAGTCAAGCATGCTAACCCATGCGGAGCAGCCCTTGGATCAAATCAAGCCCAAGCTTACAAAGATGCTCTTGCTAGTGATCCCGAAAGTGCATTTGGCTCGATTATTTGCTTCAATGAAGTTGTCACCATAGATACCGCAGAAGCAATGACTTCATTGTTTATTGAGGTTGTAATGGCTCCAGGTTACACTGAGGAAGCAAAAGCAAAGTTGATGGAAAAAGGCAATAGAAGGATTCTCAC
This sequence comes from uncultured Candidatus Poseidoniales archaeon, assembly GCA_963968885.1. Taxonomy (GTDB): domain Archaea; phylum Thermoplasmatota; class Poseidoniia; order Poseidoniales; family Poseidoniaceae; genus MGIIa-L4. The sequence continues at coordinate 20,256 of CAXAGT010000011.1, forward strand.
TATTGATTCTCCCGGGCACCGATTATCTCCTTTAGAGCGTAATTTAGTTCAGAAACCAGTTGAAGGCGGATGGATTGTTCAAACTGAGGAGCCACCTATTATCGATTGGTCGAAAGCAAAAGTTGTCACTAAATCAGAACCATCACAAGAAGAACTTGATGCAATGAGGTTTGCAGTTAGAGTGTGTGAACAAGTGAAATCCAACGCTATCGTGATGGTTCAGGGAGTTGCCACAGTCGGAATTGGACCAGGGCAAACAAGTAGAGTTGAAGCGGTGAGGATAGCATCTAGAAGAGCAGGTGACAGAGCAAAGGGATGCGTCTTAGCTAGTGATGCATTTTTCCCATTTGCAGATGGACTTGAACAAGCTGCTCAAGCGGGCGCATCAGCCATAGTCCAGCCAGGAGGCTCGATTAGAGATGATGAGGTCATTCAAGCTGCTGATAATCTTGGCATTTCTATGCTATTCACTGGGCACAGACTATTCAGACACTGATTTCCTTCCCGAAGATTCAAACACAATTGTTTTCTGGTAAGTTCATGGGACATTTAGAAGATATCGGCGAATCGTGGTTTACTCATTTTCGTAGGGCATGGAGATTGTCTTTTGTTTGCCTAATTGGAAGTTTTAGGCTTCTTATTCACGGTTTACTCCCAAATGTTGATGTGGCGGCGGGTAGAAAAACTGCAGCAAAATTACTGGGAAAGAAATTCGAACAATAAGTCAATCCATGGTTGGAACTTTCCATATTATCCAAACAATTCCTATCACTGCTACTATTCCAATTGTAACTTGCCCATATCCCGGATCTCCTGCTTTTGAAATCGTTATTATCGATGCAATTGAAACAATAACTATCATCCCAATTATCACAATTTTAGAATGTAGGGGCAAAGCCCTTCCATTTTTGTAATAATTTAGTAATGTATCTCCAAATAACCTATTTGTCAATAGCCATCTGAACAATCTTTGACTCGATCTACCATATGCAAAACCAGCAAATACAAGCCATGAAACTGTAGGCCAGCCTGGCAAAAAAATACCTATTGCTGCTAAAACAACAGCTGCTGAGCCGAATATAATCCATAGTAATCTGATAACGGGGTTTTTGGATGGTTTATGGTCCGATACAATTTTTTCTAGCACAAAACCACTGTCTGTATTTTTACTCAAATCTACAACATCTGCGGGTGTAGAAATTAATTCATGTGCATTGAGAGACATGCTGATGGCTCAATCCAATGGATTCAACTTGATAATATCAGGCGTTCTTTTATTGCGAAATTGATAATCCTTTACCGAAGTAATCATTTTTGGAAACCCCCTCCCGTGGGCATGGCAAGTCTTCGCGTGGGGTCAAAAACCAACCCTATTCGACTTGCTGTATTCATTTCTGGGTCAGGAACAGGGATGCTTGCATTAGAAAATTATTCACGAGATAACGAAGTATCTTTCAAAATTGGAGTAGTTATTTCAGATAAGCAATCTACAGGTCTGGTTAAAGCAGAATCCCTTGGTCTTACTGCTGAGTTTTGTCCCCTTTCATTGGATGAAAGTAAGGAAACAAGAAGGAGAGAGCATGAAATAAGAATCCAGAAATTACTAGATAAATACAATGTGGAGGCTATTATTTTGAGTGGTTATATGAGGTTATTATCTTCCCAATTTGTATCGGACTGGGAAGGCAAGATACTGAATATTCACCCCTCTCTATTGCCTAAACACCCAGGCGCCCATGCTCACAGGGATGTACTTTCAAGTGGAGATAATCATTCAGGGTGCACGGTTCATTTCGTTGATTCGGGAATGGATACAGGGCAAATTATCGCACAAGCAAAGGTCCCAGTTTTCAAAGATGATACTGAAGAGAGTTTAGCTCAACGAGTAAAAGTCGAAGAACATATTATCTACCCCCAAATCATTCAAGATTTCTGTTCTTCTAATAGCATAAGACTCACTTCTTCTTGAGTGTTGAAATTGTTAAATTGGCTTGGCTCATGAAAGCCATCATCAACTCTTAATTTAGAAAAAACATCATTCAAGGTTGATCCATTAAGGTCAATATTTTCTGAGTTAAAATTTGCCAGCAGGGGTTGTTTAATTCCGTTTTTATCTATTGGTAAACTATCATTCATCCTCAAGAGATATTCGAGCCCATCTTGCTTTATCTGAAAGCAGTCGCAAGGAATTAACTGAATCCTTCCCTTGACCTGTTTTGATATCCAGATTATAGTATCTAGAATACCATCAACCGATTCAGGATCCGCCAAAACATTTCCTTTGAATAATCCAATTCTACTTTTTTTGCCACAAAGAGTGATGCAATCTTTAACTCCTAATTTATCCGCCATCATTTGAATTCTAGATGCATTGCCAAACATCAATGCCTTATCTTCACCCATTCTTGTTGATTTTCCACCAGCTAAAATTATGAGAGTTGAATCTATCTTGTAGTCCAACACTTTCACTGCTCCAACTTTTCTAAGCTTATCTCTAATTCCTCTAATAATTCCCTTACTCGAGACATTATTGCTTTCTGCTCTTTTGTGCTTCTTGCTTCTTGAAGCCATACCAATAATTGGCGTATATCCATGGAGTTTCTTTCACATGTCCACTTGATAGCGGCTTCTAGGACAGGGTCTTCTGCTGGTAGAAACCTCTCGCCCATGATGCAAGTTAGATGAAGGCATCGAATCAATCTGTTGATGCTAAAATCTTGGCACGCAAGCGTTCAAAAATCTCTCCCCCTTCATTAGCAAGCCTTGCTAAAGCAACACAATGCGGGGGGTATTCCTCCATCAAAGAGATGAAAACAACCGAGTATTGATGCCATATCTGTGAATTCCTTGCCATTGCAACAAACCATTCCTCATTTGGCAATTCATGTCCTCCGCGTATCATTTCTTCACCAATGTCAAGGAGTAATTCAATACTTTCTCTTCTTGAAAATAATTTAACTAAAACAATCCACGGGTCTTTTTTGAGCTCATTGATTCCCACATTTGCCAAAATGATTCCTGCAAGAACCTTATCTTCTCTCCCACCTCTTTTCCATAACTTCTTGACTAATTTCTTCAGTGCTTTTGGAGAATTCCCCTCTCTAGATAATAGCCAAGAAGCGATTATTCTCATTTCTGGGTCTGGTGTTCCAATTTGAAATTCGAATGCACCAGTTTGAGTTAGGTGATCCATTTGAGGCCTTGCCATTAACCCCGGTAAACCTTCACTGTAGGCTTTCCTTAACATTCTCAAGATTTTATTTGTTTGAGATAATTTGAGGCCTTGATTCTCTTCTAAGAAGGACTCAAGCGCGCCACTCAAATTCATTCATCTCCGCTATCCTGAGACTTTCTAGTTAGGTTATCAATTCTGTCATTTATGCTATTTACACCGTCTTTCAGAATTTCAAACACCCTTTCTATTACATTGGGATCATCATACTTCTCTTTGATAATCCCCTCTAGTTTAGACTTAATGTCATTATATTCATCTTCATCGATACCAAAAGAGGTCTTGAGGTGGTGAAGAACTCTGAACTCGTCCAAGGATAGGGATGCATTAACCAACGCCACCTCGAAAATTTTCATGAAAATCTCTCTTGATTCATCCTCTGAAATTTCTCTTCCCGAGGGCAATTCAGTTCCATCCCTTATTGCTCTGTAAACGAGCCCTGGTTCGTTTTCCTGGAGCCCAAGTGCGCTTGATAGCTTTATGACAAGCCTCTTCTCTTCCCTAGTTAGAACACCATCCTCAAGCATCACCTGAATGGTGGTCTTGAAAACCTCGATGCTGTTCAAAACAGGAGCCGACACAGGTCAGCGATAGTAGTATCTCATATCAATTCGACTATTATCAAATCATTAGATTTTGTAGTTTTTTTAGGTAGTATTCAAAAACAATGAGCAACCGGTGCGGACTGTCCAATCACATTCACTTGCCATCGAACCATCGAAGGCAGACCTTCCTGCTAGTCAGGAGATTAGAGAATATTAGGGCCCAAGGAGGCAATAAAATGTCACAAAACAGAAGACACAATAACAACAAAAAGAAATCAGGCGGGGGTTCCCGCCAATCAGGAAAGCAAGCATCAATGAAGTATCAGATTCGTGCCGATATCAAAGTCAACGGCAAGGTTCAGAGAAAAGACATCATTGGGGCGATAATGGGGCAAACAGAAGGTCTCTTAGGAGACGATCTCGAGCTTAGAAAGTTACAGAGGACCGCTAGAGTAGGGCACGTAGATGTCGAAATGACCGATGCTGGAGGAAAGGTACACGGATTGATTCTGATCCCTTCTTCATTAGATAATGTCGAGACAGCGATTATCGCATCTGCACTGGAAACGATTGACAGAATTGGGCCATGTACGGCAATCATCAAAGTACTGGAAATTAAAGATATCAGAGCTTCAAAGAGATCAGTAGTGGTTGATAGAGCAAAAGAATTGCTTTTGGATTTAGTAACCAATGGAGAATCAGCAACCAAGTCTGTAGTTGAGGAAGTACGTTCAGTACTTACCACTGGACAGGCAGGAAACTTCCACGGACTAACTGCAGGGCCTAATGTAGAATCCTCTGCCTCTTTGATTATCGTAGAGGGTAGAAACGATGTAAAGAACCTACTAAATTGTGGAGTAAAGAACGCAATCAGTGCAGATGGAGCAGGCAATATCAAACAAGAATTGATAGATCTTGCAAACTCAAAAGATACAGTAATCTTGGCAATCGATGGAGATAGAGGAGGAGAAATGCTCTTCAGTCAATTAAATGATATAATGAAAATTACGTACGTCGCTCAAGCACCAGTAGGTCAAGAATGGGAATTACTGCCTCAAAAGACAGTTACAAAATGCCTGTCCATGAAAGAAGAGGCAACTAAATTTGCAGCTAAATTATCTAAGAAGCAGAAAAAGGAAGACAAAGATGCAGGATTCGAAGACAAGGACTGGGCTGAAGACCTGCCTGAAGAATTTGAAGTCGAGGAAGCACCGGCTGAAATTCAAGAATACATGGACCACATACCAGGTCTAGCTAAGAACAAAGCAATTCTTGTGAAGATAGATGGCTCTGTAACTGAAGAACTTGGCCCTAAAAGCCTGAGAACAGAAGCCAATGAGGCTGATGGCGCAGTTGCACTGGTAATCAATGGACCAGTCAGTGATTCCATTCTAGATATCGCTGCAGAGGCAGCGATCGAGACGGTCGTTGGTACCAAGAAAGGTAAAGGATATTCTGAAAGAGATGACGTCACCGCATGGATGACTGAATCATGAAATTATTTCCACTATCTTCATTTGGTAGTATTGTTTGTACCTCACTATGACTGCGGAATCTGAGTGGCCTGATGAGGCAGTTCCAGATGAGCCTGAAACGGAATTAAAGGTTGAAAACGAAACCGTACAACCCGACGGCGCTGATGTTGAGCATGAACCATCTGAGGAACCCGACTCGGCTCCTATTGAATCTCAAGATGAAGAGGAAGAAGAGTCAACAGAAGAGCAACAGGATGAAGCTACTGGAGATGATTTTGGAGCAGTCACTCTGCCAGTTAGAGCCGGACAGGTTATACAAATCTCCGAATCTTCCTTCGAGATTCCAATGTCTCAAACCAAAGACGGAAAGAAGACAATCTCAATGTTGATAGACGAAGAAACAGTAAGAATTGCAACAACCACATTTCTTCCAGGAAATAGTGCAAAATCTATAATCGACTCTGTCTATGCTAAAGAGACATTAACAGGATATTCATTCACACGAAGGGAATTAAAGCGTTTCATTCCATATTCTGCTGGAATTTCTGTTCTTGGACTGATTTTATCCATAATACCCGCTGTTAGTTTCCTTGCCTATGCGCTTCTTGTTGCCGGATTAACCAGCTTAGCATACGTTTTATTTGACCCACTTATGGTGGAATTATCTTTTTCGGGATCTTCCAAAAAGATTCTCTTTTCTGGATTAACATCAGATAAGAATATGCTGACTTCATTTTCTGAATTTACTGCTAACTCTTTCCCAGAAATCTTGAATGGAGAGGTTATTGATACCACCGAAATAGATTTGTTAGCAAAAGAGGCAATCCAACCCGCTAAACCTTCACCAACTCCGCCTCCAGCCCTTATTCAGGCACCAGTTCTTCCAATTACTCCACCTATCGGAAATTTACAATCTCAGCCCCAAACCATGCCGCAAACAATGCCGCAAACCATACCACAAACCATACCACAAACCATGCCACAAACCATGCCACAAACCATACCACAAACAACGCCTCAGAGCACCTCTAGTGTAAACTCAGGTGTTAGTGAAAACCAAAATTTGAGCATGTTAACCTCAATGGATGAAGTGCCTTCTACGCCCAATAAGCCAGTTGGTCCACCTGTAGCCACAGCAAATCCACAGACTCCCCCGGCACCAGCAAGTGGCATCCAACTCCCCCCTCCTCCGGCTATACCAAACCCTCCTGCAATCAAACCAATGGGACCTCCATCAGGTAATTCTGTAAATCTCCCCCCTCCTCCTCAACAGATTCCTCAGATAAATCAGGCAGCCGCAAATCCTTCCAACTTACCTGCTCCTTTACCTGCACCAGTTCCCCAACCAACTTCTTTACCAGCACCTTTGCCTACTAACGCTTCATTCCTGCCTCCTCCACCAACTAATACTGGCATAGGAGGATTCTCAGATCCACTCGGCAAGGAATTTGAACAAAACAAGGAACCAGAAACTTATGTCGTGCAAGGCGAAGCGGTTGTTGAAACATTAGATGAAGGTCAAAAAGATGAGCTTCTCAAAGAACTGCTCTAATCATCTAATCCCGCCAGCAGTTGGCAGGGACATTGCTTGAGCAACTTCGAGGGTAATCTTTGACAGATTAGAAAGGTCATCAATGGAAGGAAGCTCAACATCATCTCTTTCTAAAGGTACATACAATCCTGGTCCAGGGATGCGCTCAAGTGCAATACCTAATTTCATAGAATCTTGTAAGTAATCATCGGTACCTTGCTCCCTTCTGGCTTGCAATCTTTTCTTGGTCCAATTATGATGGTTTTCGGTTGCCGTAGTTAATGCATTCAACAAGGTGATTCTTTTTTCATCGTCAGCATTTCCGGTAGGAATTAATCTCAACGCTACCCTCAACATCCTGTCCACCCTGGTATCTCTTGGCTCGATTCCAACCATTCCTGCAATACCTCTTCTAACAGACATTAGGAAATCTTCTTCATTCTTTTTTGAAGATATTTCCTTTAGGCCAATTCCGCTTACGAATCTTGCAAGGGATTCCTTACTCGCTTCAGTAATTTCGTTATTGATTTTATTGACCTCGAGGTTTTTTACTTCTACTCTTTCCTCTTTCTCTAATTCTTGATTTTTATCTTCATTGAATTCTTCTAAAGCCGCAACGTAAACATCCTCTTCATCTACCGAATACTCTTCATCATCAGCGAGTGAATCTTCTTCATTTTGCTCCTCAACTTCCTCATCAATAACCTCAAAACTTTCAACAACTATTTGCTCGTCCTCAACAGATAAGACTTCTTTCCTACTGTCTTCATTATTCACTGGCAGTAATGTCATTCTACCTTGTTTTGGCTTGAATAAATTTATTTCATAATCATCATCATTTGCCGGAGAAGTTGCTAATGATCTAACATAAACGGAGAACTTACTACTAATTTCAGCTAATTTCTCTGGCCTACTAGACATCTGTTCAATCTCTAACGCAAGGTCAGTATTCTTACTCCAAGGTAGCATAGATAACCGCCTTCTTAGTTTACTATAATCCGCAACATCTTCTCTAATTCTAACAATCTTCCTTGCCAACTCTTTTGGTGATTCGGTTGCTAATTTTTCAAGTTCAGATATATTCCAACCTTGAGATTTCCAGGTCAAAATTTGAGAATCCATATTTTGTTTTAATCTAATTTCCTTGGTTGACTTTATGGAATTTGAATATGAAATGGTTTGGATTTCCTCTCCTTTTTGAGCCCTAGCCAAATTTTGCTCAAATTCAGAAAGAGTCCAATTAATTGTTTCTAATACTTCTGAGACTCCCCCGCTTCGCAGAATTTTCTTCCATTCTTTTTCCAATAAAGTTCGGTGCCTTGCTCTACGTTTTGCTTGATTGTGCACCCAGTCGCTAATCAGTTCTAAATCGTCTAAATCAACATCTTGAGTCCTAATGAAATCGAGCCTTTGCCCAACCAACTGTTCTCCTTCAAAACTTGTATCCATCTCCTCTAGTTGTTTGATTAAATCTGCAACCTTTTGCAAGATATGTCCTTGTTTTGTTAACCAGTTGAAAGCAAGCCTAGGCTCTTCTTCTACCCGCTCAAACCACCTGCTCATGTCTATTCCGTAAAATTCCCATTTCTGAATCAGTGAATTGGTTTTAAGCCCAAATTCTTTCCAACTCTCCTTTAATTTTCTAAGTTCTAAATTATAGTCTTCAACCCTATCCAAATTACCTTTTAGTTCAGTTAACTTTACTGAATCATCGGGCCATAATTTTTCGAATAATTCTCCCTCTTCTATCGAAATTAATTGTTCTTCGATTATGTCATTTGTTTTCTCAAGGTTTGCTTCCCAATGCAACAAATCTCCCGGTTCGATAATAGTTGTATCTGGGAAGTAAATTCCTCGCCCTCTCCATTCTTTAAGCAGAGCATTCATTTTATCCAAGCGGGAATGAAAGTTATCTATAACAGCATATATCTCTTCATATATGCTTTCCATTTTCTCAGGATTTTTCTGTAAATAATCGGCTCTTTTATCAAGATATAACTGACTGATTTTAGGGTCAAATGGTTCAATTCGTTCAATTATTGTCAGCCTTAAATTTTCTGAAATTTCTGCAAACGATTGTAATTTTTCTACTACTCCAATCGCTTCTATGAGCGATAATCCATCAATTGATTGGGCCTTAATCCCCAATTCTTCAAGGTTTTTGATAGCCGTCATAATGGTATCAATTTGTTTTTTTTCTGAAGCTTCAGCCATTTGCATCATTTGCTCAATTTCTGTTAACTTACTTGGATTAGTTAACTTGGGGTAGTAGGGTCTTAGTGTGGCATGGCTTGAGATGTCTAAATTATCTAACCTCTCAAGAACCTCGTCATATTTTTCTTCAAGGTCCAAATCAAGCCAAGAATCGAGGGAATTGAACAAAGAAACTTCCCAATTCCTATTTTGTCTTGCCCATTTTGTATAATCGTCATTTATTTTTTCAAAATTTAAAGGATCTGAAATATTTTCTTTCCATGTATCGATTTTATCAGGAATCAACTCGTTTTTGTATATCGAATTAATTCTTTTCCTGAGCTCAGCGGAATTCTGGATAGCGACCTCCAATTCAATTATTATGTTCGAAAGGTTCTCTTCTTCATTTTCAATAATATTTCGAATATTTTCTATATTCCAGCCCTGTTTATGCCACTCATCCAACCGAGAAAGTGCTAACTTTCTCACTGAATCAGCATCATTTACTTCCGACAAGGACTCACCTTACTACTGCTATAAGACATCAAGCATTTGAATTATCTTAACAAAGACAGTGGCAAATTCATCATTTTACGGGTTGAATTTTCTCACCAATTAATCTCTCGACGTTTTAAATTAGGTCTTAAAATTGAAAGATTCAGCATGGTTTTCTCCGCAGACCATAAAGGTGCAAAGTGTCGCTTGTGAGATAATGGACATCATTACGATTGGTCTTGGGTTGGGATTGTGCGGTGGATTTGGCGCCTCTATTTGGGCAGCGAAAAACCTCCAAAATGAGTTAATAAAAATGAAAGAATCAAGAGCAATAGAACATTCAGAGAATATTCTTAAACTCTCAAATTTAAATTCTGAGATGCTAAATATCCGTCAAGAAGTATCAGATGTGAACGAATTATTAGGCGCTCTTAAAGCAACAAACCCAGAATTATCGTCTGCAATTGATGCTCATCAAGTATTATCATCAATTAAAATTGAAGATTACAAAGAGAATTATGCTCGCTTACTTGAGATAATAGATGGTCTTTGTATTGGTGTTAATCCCTCCTCTGATAATTACGATGTTGAGTTAAGCGAAATGAAGCAATCATTACTTAGCACTATACTAGCAAATCTGAAAGAAGCAGAAATATCATTTGCGCATCTAAATCCTAAGCCTGAACTTGCTAAAAAGTTAGGATTTTTCGCTCTAGCAAAATCTGACTTAGAACTGGCAACATCATGCTTCAGTATTGCTTACAGAATACTTAGTGGGGACGACACGGTTCTTTTGGGCTTAGAAAAAATCGCAATCTTAGAAGGTAATGTTCAAGCAAGAAGGCAATGGATGGAAGCAAGGATTCAACTGGACCCTGACAACCCAGAACTTCTCCGCTCTCATGCACACCTGCTAGCACAAATTGGAGACGATGCCGCTAAGAAAGATATCAAGAGATTAGAAGCACTAGGAGTTGATACTGCAGCAGACAGATCATTATTGAGTGGTTTAATGGCAAGAGCAGGGGAATCAAATGAAGCCCTTGAAAAGATTGAACAAGCGCTTGCTCAAGATCCTTCAAGAGGACAAGATTGGTACTCCCATGCAGAGATTCTATTCGAGTTGGGAGAATTGAGGCGTTCATTAGACTCAGTAGAAAGAAGCATCGAATTACAAAGACAAGATGGACCTTCATGGGCTCTAAAAGCCAAATTACTAACTACGCTGAATGCACCAATTCAGGATTCGTTAAGGGCAGCCACACATGCAGTAGCCCTGGATGGCGGGGGAACCGATCTTATCCTGCTGAAATCTCACCTAATGGAAGCAAGTGGTTCAACAAATGCAGCAGAAGAGAGTTTACTAAAGGCAATTGCTGATAACCCGATGAATGGGGAATTAAGAGCAAGAGTTGCGGACCAATATCTTATGAGCAGAAGACTTGGTGAAGTCGAGCAACTTCTGGCTGAGACTCCATCCAACTGCGACCATATCTTGCTTCACGTGGTCGAAGGAAGGCTATTGCTAGCTAAAGCAGATAGGGTAAGAGATGGCACCGGCGAATCTGACGAACAACTTCTACAAGATGCTCTACAAGCATTCAATACTGCAATCGAGATGGATAGAGAATCTGGTTTGGCATGGCTCGGAGTGGCAAGAGCAAAGCGCTTGTTAAAAGACATAGAAGGCTCTTCAGAATCATTGAGAAGAGCCTCGCGGTTATTGGAAGACACAAATTCTTCAGTTGCCGGTGAACAGGCACTTCTCGCATTAGAATCCGGAGACCTTGTGGCAGCATCCCAAGCAATCGATCTTGCAGATATTAATGGCGAAACACCTTTGATTTCTTACGTTAGAGGAAATATTGCTGCAAGAAGAGGAGAATTCGAAAAAGCCCTGGTTCACTTTGAAGAAACTCTTACAATGGACCCGGGGCACATCCGAGCACGTCTGAACAGATGCAGCGTCAACTTATTGCTAGAAAACTCTCCAAAGGCTTTGGATGATGCAGAGATTTTACTAGAAATAGCACCTAATCTACTGCTAGCAAAACTAAGAAGAGCGGAGGCAAATATGGCTTTAGCCTCATGGAGCAATGCTGTTGAAGATTTGAAAGAAATCATCGATACAGTTCCAAACCACTATCATGCTCTCACCCAATTAGCATCATGCCATATGGCGCTTGAAAGACCTGAAAGAGCAGAAGGGTTGCTAAATGAGGCTCTGAGAATCAATCCAGAGCATGCAGAAGCGTGGCATCAAAGAGGTCTGATGTATTTGGATTGGAAGAACGAGGATGCGGCATTAAGCGACTTCGAGTCGACAATAAGGTGCAGAGCCGATCACATGGATGCAAGATTGCATATCGCTGCTCTTCATCACGAAGGCGGACGTTTCGACCAAGCAGCCACGGCTTGGATGGCAGTTTTGGCAATCGACCCAGATCACGAGGCAGCCCGTGTTCGCCTCTCTGAATGTGAATCAGCAATCAGAGCGTGATTGTGGATTTCCTCAAAACCAATTTCTTTGAACTATGACAACGAGGCGATGATATGGCAAATATTGGACAGAAGGCACCTAACTTTAATCTAAAAAACGCAAATAAAGCACACGGAGAAGCTGCAATGTCTCTTGATGACGCTAGAGGAGAAAATGGCACAATTGTGGTTTTCGAATGTAATCACTGTCCATATGTAATCGCTTCAATTGGAAGGATGGAAGATATGGCAGCTTATGCAAAACAATCCAATATTGGCTTTATTGGTATTAATTCCAATGACCCAGTAGTGTATGCAAACGATGACTTTGAACACATGGTCAAGAGAGCAGATGCAGGAATGGGCTATCCCTATTTACACGATGAAACCCAAGAAATAGCAACAGCATATGGGGCAAAAAGAACACCAGAATTCTACCTTTTAGACAATAATGACATTATCGTTTACAGAGGAAGAATGGATGATTCTCCAAGGGACCCATCCGATGTAACAACGACAGAACTCAAAGATGCAGTTGATGCAATCCTTTCTGGAAATACTCCCGATATAGCGCAGACTGAGTCAATTGGGTGCTCTGTCAAATGGAAGCAATGAGGAAGACTAATGACTTGTAGAAGGCAGTGTGATTGGGACGAAAACGACGTTTGTCGTTCGTGTGGAATGGATTATTCAGTTCCAGATGATGAAGAAGAATAATTCAATATTGTTCTAAAACTAATTCAGTGGTGGTGCTTCCAATTTCATTTGGCGCAGCCATCCACATTTTGTCTAGCAGAGAACGCAAAGCCATGGTGTCATCTACGTGAACAAGTGCTACAAGATCTGCTTCACCAGAAACCTCATACACAACTTCAATTCCATCCCATGTGGTAATCTCGCTAGCAAAGGAACCAATCTCAGCACCTGGAAGTACTTTGATTCTAACCAATGCAGTCAATCCAACGCCACCTTCACGAATGGTGTAGCCTCTAATCGTGCCCTCCTCTTCCATTTTGCGAACGTGAGTTCTAACAGTTCTTTCACTAGCATTAACTTCTCTAGCTAGGTCAACATATGACATTCTACCGTTTTTTCTTAGGTGCGAGAGGATTGCTCTGTCGATCTCAGCGATTCTAGGCATGTTTTCCCCGCTTTCAAGATGGTATTTTAATCTCTTTACCTAATATTTACCTAATTTTTCAGCATATTGCTGAATTTAGGAAAAGAAAATACGCGTAATATTAGAAAATCCGTTTTTTCGCGCATACTCAAACTAGTGAATTTGCCAACGGGTTGAATAATGCCGACCATTTCTTTGATTACATGCAGGGACAGTCGGGCACTTGTCTTGCGCAACTACAATCATATCTCGATGAATTTGCTCAATTACAAATTGATAGACGAATTAATGACTGGGTTCAAACAGATGTGGCTAATTTAGTCGACGACATCGGAATTGTGAGGTATGAAATAGACGAGGTATCTCATGAATCTATCCTCTTCTTGGAAAAGTCTATCATACACATAAGACCTGATAATAAGCAAATTTCGCATTATCCAAAAAATCTCCTTCATTGCTTTATTGAAGACAAAAGAGAGAAACCAGAAACAGATTACGTGTTCAGAGTTGAATTATTTTCAATTACTCCTGCTGAAGAACAATTGTGCTGGATCAGACAAAGCCAAGACATCAATGAAATCTCAGAGTTACAGATTACAGCAGCTTCTTGGCTAAAGTGGCTTAATTCATGACTTCTTGTCAACAAAATTATCGTAATTGCACATGTAATCCACAAATACTTCACTCAAAGCAACTTCTCTCAAATGTTGTTTTGTAAATGGAGGACGTGCAATCTTATCTTCTGATATTATCATTTTAGGCCAATCTGGTAGTGCAATACCAACCTTTCCTACTGCAATTAAATTAGCACCCTGAGAATAAGCCTCATCTATGTCTTGCCTCTCCCAAATCTTACCACATGTGGTCAATGGGACTCTGCCTTCAACCGCTTGTGCAAATCTTTGAGTCATCCTGCTCTCATCATTATCAAATCTTGATTGAGCATAAATATCCCAAACTGAGATGTGTAGGGAATCAATACTCTCTTTTGCTAAAATCCGGCTCAGTTGTAAAGCCTCATCTATCTCTACTCCAATATCATTCAACTCAGGAGAGATTCTAACAAAAATTAGGAAATTTTTATTGGCACGCATCCTTATTCTTCTTATTATTTCCAGCAAGAAGGTGGCTCTATCTTCTATTGATTTACCTCCCCATCGGTCAGTTCTACGATTGCTTTTCTTTCCCAGGAATTGAGACACCAAGTACCCATGTGCTCCATGTATTTCTACACCATCTAACCCTGCTTTTTCACATCTCAAAGCAGCCTCAACAAATTTTTCTACCATTTCTTCTACTTCGCCGGTATTAAGTTCGCGAGTAAATCTCCCATCTTTGATTTCGTTTACACTTGCGCTCACAGGCTGAACACCTGTGACTGCTTGGGGAGCCTTTAATCCTCCATGGAAAATTTGAGCAAGGCATAATGATCCATGTGCTGAAACACGCTTAGCCAATTCTGTAAGACCTGGAATATGGGAATCGCTCCACACTCCCATCTCTCCATGCCAACCCTGTCCATTCTCTGCAACATGGGTTGCTGCTGTTGTAATTATTCCAAATCCACCCATTGCTCTTCTTTCTAGAAAACCAATCTCGGCCTGGCTCAAAGTTCCATCAGCATTTGATTGCTTATTTGTCAAGGCTGCAAGAATAGAGCCATTTTTCGCTACAGGACCACGCTTGAATTGGAATGGCTCCGCGAATCTCATGCGCCAGCGACTTCTCAATTTGTTTTGAAATCTTGTGATTCAATCGTTTCATTCAAAGTATTGGTTTGCTTGGGATGATTCGAGGAAGGCGCATGGCAGGTCACATATCCGGACTTCACGCAAGAATGATTCTAGACAGTAGAGGTCAACCAACCATAGAGGTTGATTGCTTTGTAGATGGGGTGCTGACTGGAAGAGCAGCAGTACCTAGCGGAGCGAGCACAGGTCAACACGAAGCATTGGAATTAAGGGATGGAGACGCGTCAAAGTATCTCGGAAAAGGCGTTAACCAAGCAGTTTCAAATATTAACGACATTATTTCCGAAGCTCTAGTCGGACTTCCGGTCGATGAACAGAAACTAATCGATGAAACTATGATAGAACTTGATGGTACGAACAAGAAAACTAAACTCGGTGCTAATGCAATTCTTGGAGCATCACTTGCTTGTTTACACGCAGGAGCAGCAATACACAGCCTTCCATTGTGGAAGTATGTTGGCGGAGTTGCTGGTGGTTCTATGCCTGTGCCAATGCTCAATATTCTAAATGGCGGCGCACACGCTGCAAGCAATGTTGATGTTCAAGAGTTCATGGTCATGCCTCATGGTTTTGACACCTTTGAGGAAGGTTTGAGAGCCGGAGTAGAAACCTATCATCAACTCAAAAAGGAACTAAAGCAAGACGGATTGCTTGGAGGAATTGGTGATGAAGGCGGATTTGCTCCTAATTTGCCCAGTAACGAAGAAGGTCTCAAGTATCTGATGAGGGCTATCGATGGAGCAGGATATTCCACTGAACAAATGGGGATTGCCCTTGACGTTGCCTCCACAGAATTCTACAAAGAGGGCAAATATCACATGGATGGAAAAGCCCATTCTAGCGAAGAATTAGCAGACATATATTCGGGCTGGCTAGATGAATATCCAATCTTGTCCATTGAGGATGGATTTGACGAAGATGATTGGCATGGATGGACTACATTTACCAAAAACGATGGTCACAGAGTCCAAATTGTAGGTGATGATTTGTTTGTAACACAACAAGAAAGACTTGCTCAAGGAATTGAAATCGGGGCTGCAAATGCGATGTTGGTGAAGGTAAACCAGGTAGGAACGATTACAGAAACTCTTGAAGCAATGCAATTAGCTAGGGATAATGGTTACAATAACGTAATGTCTCACAGGAGTGGCGAGACTGAAGATACAACAATTGCGGACTTGGCAGTTGGAACAAGAGCAGGACAAATCAAAACTGGAGCGCCCGCACGGTCCGATAGAGTTGCTAAGTACAATCAATTACTGCGAATTGCAGAAGATGTTACAGAGTATGTAAGTCCATTTTGAGGTGTAAAAATGGAGTATGGGAAACATATTTTTCCAATTATTCTAATCTTGGTTGCCGGTTTTTTTGTTACTGCTGCTGAACCTTATTTGGGAAATAATACACCTGAATTAGCAGAAGGATTTGAAGATGAAATAATTGCAAAAGGCTTCGGTGGCCCGACTTGTTTAGAGTGGTATGATTCTGAAACCCTGTTGATGTGCGATAGAGACGAAGGAAGGATTCTAAAATTTGACAAAGAGTTTGAACACACGGTTATACTTGATGGATTAGATCATCCGCATGGACTACACATAACTCAAGATTATATCGTTGTAAGCCAACAAGGTGAGTTGGAAAGATGGAATAGAGTAGGATGGGAATTCACCAATAAGACAACATTGGTTGACAATGTCCCGACTGGAAACCATCAACCAAATGCTGTGAACGCATTAGATAATGGTACTCTTCTTTGGCACGTTGGATCAACATGCAATGTCTGCCAAGAGGATGATGAGCGAAATGCAGCAATTCTTTGGGTTGATATTGAGACCAGCGATAATGGAATCTATGTCAGCGGGGCAAGAAATTCCTTTGATGGCGTTTTGACTCCAGCAGGTTATTTTTGGACAGACAATGGAAGAGATTGGGATGGAGACCATCCCCCTGAAGAAATCAATATTCTAATTGAAGGAGCAAATTATGGCTGGCCAAATGATGAGCCTGAAACTCCAGTTCCAGAAGGTACAATCGGACCAGTTGCTACTTGGATCCCTCATTCCAGTGTAAATGGAATCGATTACAGAAGAGCAAATTCAAACCTTCCGGGGCTAGATCCTTCACAGACTCAAATCACACTTTATGCTACTGTTTACGGCTCCTGGAATGCCATCATACCAGTGGGGCATGAAATTATTCAAATCGATTTGAAACTGAATGAAACCTCTCAGGAATGGGAAAGCGAGACAACCTCCTTTGCCCAAGACCTTGGAACCCCTCTACCGATAGCGATTCATCCTGATAGTGGAGAGATTTACTACGCTACATTTGGGCAAAATGGACAATTAAGACATATCTCTTAGTTTCAGATTCATTTCCTCCCTGTACGCAAAGAATGTACATCTTATCGCCCCTAACTAGGAAGTTGGTTAGAATGGACATAATGCAAGTACTCGGGTCCAATAGTGGAATGACGTTGTTCAAAGGCTCTACGCGTAGATGCCAACTAGCAAGGTCGGTTGCTGAAATTTGTGTATCAGAAATGCTTGCCAGGCAA
>CAXAGT010000012.1:0-36233 GCA_963968885.1 uncultured Candidatus Poseidoniales archaeon
ATCTTAAAGCCTGATGCGATTTTTGCAATATCGGATACTGGCAGGAAAATAATAGATGCAGCCATTGCTGCTGATGTCACTAAAATTGCGTTGTGAGGAGTTTTATATTTCGGACTAACTTTCTCAAGAGATTTTGGAACTAAGTTATCACGAGCCATTGCGAATGGGAACCTCGATGATGCCATGACTCCAGCTAAGGCGCCAGCGGAGAGCGCAAGGACAGCAAGTCCCGAAGCGATTAAACCAAGTATTGCTCCGTTGGATCCGCCTAAGTGGTAAGCAAATTCGTATATTGGAGCCTTTGATGGTTTTGCACCATCAAGACCCAGTGTTTCTGGAGCAAGGGTACCAAATAGAGCAAAAGCAGTAAGGGCATAAAGGAATCCACTGATGATAAGGGTAGCAAGGATGCCAAGAGGGATATTTTTGGCAGGGTCTTTGATTTCCTCAGCCACTGCTGCAATCTTGGTTACCCCTGAATATGATACGAATACAAAAGCAGTAGATACTGCCAAGTTTCTCATACCATTCGCACTGAGTAATCCCTCGTCAGCAAAGGCTTGTGAACCTATGACTCTGTCGAATTCAACTTGTCCGGTCGCAAAAGAGTAGACGATTAAACCAAGAATAAAGAAAACAGCACCAAACATAATTGGTCCTTGTATGACCTTAATTTTCTTAACACCAACTATGTTGATCAAAGTCATAATCGCAAGCAATCCAATTCCAAGCCACTTGCTGCCGTTTTCTGTTAATTCAAACCCTAGCATTCCTTGAGTAGCATAGATGTAAGCGCTAAAACCTATCAATGCAAATGCTGACTTTAGCATGAAAGAAGACCACAGACCTACTCCGGCAATAGTTCCATAGATTGGTCCAAAGGTCTTCTCGATGTATACATATGATCCACCTGATGTTGGCATTGCTGTTGCCATTTCAGATTTGGAAAGAGCACTTGGAAGAATCAAAGTTGCAGCCAAAAGGAAGGATAACCAAACTCCCCCTCCCAATCCAGAGGTTCCATGTTTGCTCATTGAATCTGCTGCTAAGGCGGGAAGTACGAAAAGCCCAGACCCCAGCATTGCTGATAGTGAAATAATGATTACACCGATTAATCCAATCGATCTCTCAAATGGTGCTGAATAATCCTCCAATGCCTGCTTTAGTTCACCTTTGACTAGGTGAGTGGTGCCGTCTTTAAACGACTTAGCGGTTTTCCGGATTCCGGAAGGCTTATCCCCCATATTACCCTTCATAGAACGATAACTAATGATAATATGTGCAGAGAATTAACGCATACTGTCGGAAAACGGAAATTAATCCAATTCCGCTATCACTTTCATTTCTACAGCGATAGGTGTTGGTAGAGCAGTAATCTGCAGAGTAGTTCTACACGGTCCAACCTTCCCAAATGTTTCAGCCCAAACTTCATTGTAGCCTTTGAAATCGCGGTCCATATTAACTAGAAATGATGTAACATCTACAACGTTAGCCATTGAAAGGCCAGCCTCTTCCAAGATACGCTTTACGTTGTTTACGACAGCGTGCGTCTGTGCCTTTATGTCATATTCCAACGGTTTACCATTTTTGTCGTGAATCGGACCTCCTGGTATTGAGTTGTCACCGGGTTGTCTTGGACCTACTCCGCTTAGATAAAGCAAATTTCCAACTTGTCTTGCGTGCGGATATGCCCCTACAGGTTTTGGTGCAGATTTTGAATTCACAGATCCTTCATTTGTTGTAGCATCCCATAATTTTGGACCATTTTGGTCATTTGCAAAATCCTTAACATCAGAGATTTCATTATCATTATTTTGGTCGAGGACGTTTCTTTCACCACCGAATACTTCTACATCATCTTCATCGTATTCTTTGTCCCCAGATCCATTTGAAGTTGGGTCGAGGTGAACTAAAGCTCCTCCAGCTCCGTGTAGAGCCTCGTAAGCAAGTACTTCACCAGTTAGATTGTTCCTGTTGTCATTCATCGCACTAAGCCACCACATTGGTTTGAAGGCAACTACTTTCTTCACTCTGATTTGGTTTTGAATCGTCCTTGATAATTGTCCAACATCCTCTAATCTTCCATCTCCGAGGAATTCAAGCACTTTTTTATTCCATTCATCATCTTTCAATGAGTGAATTCTGTCCTCCTCTGGATTGATAAAATCTGTGAACATTCTATTTGAAAGAGACATTGCGCATACAGCTACGGCTTTTTTGCCAGTTTTCCTTAGAGCATCCTTGCATGCCTTTGCAAGAACCGTAGTTTCTGCTCTGTTTGCATAAACATTTGAGGAAACCATTACCGCTGGTATCCTATTGTCGGGGTTGAGTAATTTATTTGCTACCACAGAACCCACATCGATTGGAAATCCGTGATAATTTATGGTACGTGATTGCAGCCCTCTTTCTTTATTGCATTCATTCCATACTTCTGCGAATTCAGAATCTATTTTGAAATCATAATCCATAGTACCCAAATCGTGGAAGTCGTGATCGACAAGATTCCAGACAGGATTCGGGTCTGCTTGTATTTGGTGACCGATGATGCTTGGCCAAGTGGTTGAGTAAATAATTAGCAAATCTGCGTCTGAAGCAGCTATTCTATCTCTGGCAAGATCGAATGCGGAGCGCAATTTTGTCCAGCCTTCGTTTTGTTCCGGTACCAGAAGTGGATGCGGGTGAACAGGAACGATGTATGAACCAACAATATCACTCATTTCCATTGCCTCCGTATTTGTAAGCAGGCCACTCTACGATGGCATTTCCAGTTCCAATTATTGTTCCATAACCATGTAGAATTGCTGGATATTCTGGCTCATCAAGAGCAGAAAGTAGCCAGGAGAAGCCTCCTCCATCGGATTCTGCAATCGATTGTTCGGTAAACTCTGGCATTTCATTGAGAATATCCTTAGCCCTTCCGTTTACCATATGGTCGATGATTCTCATGTCCCATAAGTGCATGGCATGGCTAGTAATGTGCTCCTTTGACATATCTTCTGGAATATCTGATTCTGTTGTGAAATGTCTATGGCTGAGTGAATTTGAAGCAAGAATTACTGCCTTTTTACCACTTTTCTCTATAGCAGATTTTGTGGCTTTTCCTAAACTTATCATCATTTCTTGCATTACTTCTACCGAGTAATAATGTCTTGATCTGTTGGATGAAATTACTACGAGTGGTTTATCGAAAACAGGATTTATCAAGTGAGAGGTTACTATGGTCCCGTAATCAACCCTAAAGTCTGGATTTTCCATCATCTTGCACGGAAGGTTGTATTCTTCCATTGCTTCTTTTGCGATAGCTTGGGAGAGTTCGACATCTATGTCCAAGTCATATGTGTATCTGAATAGATTTGGAAACACTGGGTCAACAGATTTGCCCTTGAAATTGTCAAGACCTAGAAAGTGTGTTCCGACATATGTCTGCCAGTGTGGTGATAGAATTACCAGTACATCGTGGTCTATTTTTGACAATGATTCACGCAGCCTTTCATAACCCCATCTAAGTTGTTCCCAACCTCCTTCTGAGCGCGGCTCATTCTGTTCAGGATTTTCTGCATATACAAGATGTGGAGGGTGCGGCGCCAAACATCCAGCAACGATTTCACCTTTTGGCATGTAGCGGGGGATATGTTCAAGAATTCAAACATTCGCTTCGTTTCTTATTGAGTACAAAGGTTGTTGAATGAATGATATTTGGTTAAGTCATGGTCGAGGAATTAGGCACTGAGCAATCCGATGACCAAGAATCATCATTGCAAGTTTCCCCTACAGGTCAAGAATTACTCACTATCGGAATGATACTAAGGAACGTTTCAATTCATGCAATGACTCCATTAATCATCGGTTTATTTGTTGGTGGATTATGGCAATATTATGCAAGCGAGGAATTGATTGCCAACTTATTTCCGCCACAAGCCGGATTACTTGCTATGCTCATTCTAAGCCCAGTAATGTACTTCTTGACAATACCAAGAGGGTGGGATGAATATGGTTACTACATGATTGGTCAAGGTACCATTTTCCTTTTCTTATTCATGCTGTGGTTTGCTGGTTTTGGAGCTTTGTTTTGTGGTGCTTATGGAATCACAATTCTTTGGTTTGCCCTAATGCCAAACTGGACACGAAGGATGGCAGCCCCAGCTAAAATAGGTTTCATGCACATTATCGCAGCCAATATAGGTTCTTTCCTTGGCTCTATTGTTGCAAATTCCTACATGATTTAGTTTGAATACGATTCATTTTCATTGGGGAAATCTTTACTCCTAACATCCTCGCAATATTGTTCAATTGCATTATTAATTTCCTCTGCTAAGTTGAGATATCTTCTCAGGAACCTTGGTGAGAAATCCATTGTAATCCCAAGTAAGTCGTGAAGCACTAGTACCTGACCGTCGGTATCAGGCCCTGCTCCAATACCAATGGTTGGTATGTTAATTGCCTCGCTTACCATCTTAGCAAGATCTCTGGGGATTTTTTCTAGTACAATTGCAAAGCAACCAGCTTCTTCTAACAACTTCGCATCTTCAATCAATTTCCTCGCTTCTTCGTCTTCTTTGGCTCTTACGGTGTAGGTACCAAATTTGTAAATTGATTGAGGAGTTAATCCAAGGTGCCCCATTACTGGTATTCCGGCAGTTAAAATCCTCTTTATCGACTCAACAATTTCAGCTCCACCTTCTAGTTTGACAGCATGAGCCGCCGCCTCTTTCATTATGCGAATAGATGAATCTAATGCTTGCTTGGAATTTCCTTGATATGTACCAAATGGTAGGTCCACAACAATCAATGCTCTATCTACAGCTCTTTCTACACACTGAGCGTGGTAGATCATATGATCGAGGGTAATTGGAACAGTTGTGACTTGTCCAGCCATAACGTTTGATGCAGAATCTCCTACAAGGATAACATCTACGCCTGCTCCATCAACTAATCTTGCTAAAGAGTAATCATATGCTGTTAGCATGGTTATCTTCTCACCACTGCGCTTCATTTCTTGCAGGGTGTGAGTGGTCACTTTCTTTGCTTGAGCGTGGACTGACATAGTCTTGCCTCGAGGGGCGCTACCGCTAATAGGTCTTGAATGGAACGCAGGTTTTGAATTACTCAAATTAGGCTTGAAATTTCCTTGATAACTTCATAATCAGCCCAGTATGTTGCGCTTTGCCAAATTATGTATCCTTGGGAGTCAATTATTTGGAGGGTAGGGGTAACCGGTTGATCGTATGCTTCTACGATTGTGACTGATGTTTGATCACCTGTGGTTGCATTCAGTGCTAAAGCGCCGTCAGACGGGGTTATCAATGGCCATGAGGTATAGGTGGATTTTGATTCGTTACCATATGTGTTCTGCAACCTTTCATTTGATTCAAATGACGGATATCTGTGGACACTGACTATATTTGATTGGTTACTCAATGAACCGTTTGAAAGGGATTGTGCTACCATTTCTGTCCAATCATGACATCCACTACAACCCGCTGCAACCCATATCAGTAATGTATTGTTGTTCTCTGAATTTCCAAGGATGTCAAACTCTCCTTGACTAGAATTGAGGAGGGGTGCCTTGATGTTGTATGGTCCTTGATCAGTAGTTAGATTCTCTTGTTCTTCAGCAATAGGTTCTATGACCATAGGCTCTACACAGCCAGGAATACAAAAAAGCACGACCAAGAGCGCTAGAACATTGCCTTTCATAATCTAAGTTCATGCTTGTTTGGTATAAACATGTGTTCAATGCTTTACACAGATGTTTATCGCTTCAGAAAAGAATCCAACTGACCAAATCCCGCCTTCTCTTCCAACTCCTGAAGCCTTTACTCCTCCGAATGGAACTCGTAAATCCCTGTGAAGCCAAGTGTTAACCCAGACCATTCCAGATTCAATTTTTTCAGCGATTTCTTTAGCACGTGATTTATCCCTGCACCAAACTGAACCTGCTAGACCATAATCTGTAATATTTGCAAAATCAATCGCTTCGCGGTCCTCATCAAAACTGTGTATTGTTGCAACAGGACCAAATATTTCTTCAGTTGCACATCTGGAATCTATCGTTAATCCTTCGACAAGTGTTGGATTGATGTAAAATCCTTCAGTTTCTAAACGATTACCGCCAGTTAAGATAGTCCCTCCTTCTTCTTGTGCTAATTCAATGTATGAGAGGACTTTTTGTTTGTGATCTTCACTGATAACAGGACCGATTTTGAACTCTTTAACTTCTCTGATAAGGGCTGCTTTGAATTTCTCATATATTGATGATTGAATCAGTATTCTTGAGCCACATAGGCATATTTGACCCGAGTTCAGGAAACTTGCTCTAGCAACTTGTTTTGCAACTGATTCAATGTCGATATCGTCAGTGACAATTGTTGCATTCTTACCACCTAATTCCAGTGATAATTTCTTGAACATAGGTGCTGCCGTGGCTGCTACTATTTTTCCTGTTTGTGTTCCACCGGTAAATGAAATACCCTGAATACTTTGATTTTCAACGATTGCTTGTCCAACCTCAGGTCCATATCCATGAAGGATATTTACCAAACCAGGCGGGAGGCCAACTTCGTCAAGAATAGTACAAAGATACCACGCAGTTAGTGGAGTTAACTCGCTTGGTTTGGCGATAATTGCATTTCCCATCAATAGCGCTGGAGCAATTTTCCATGACAAAAGATACAACGGCAGATTCCATGGCGAAATAAGTCCAACCAATCCGAGTGGTTTGCGTAAGACATAATTGCTAGCATCATCCATTTCGAATTTTAAATCGTCAATGTTCGTTGAAAAATCTGCAAAGAATCTGAAATTATTCACGCTTCTTGAAGCATCAACATTCAGTGCGACATCCCATGGTTTTCCTGTATCTAGGGATTCAAGCCTTGCTATTTCTTCGATATTTTCTTGCATCTTATCTGCAATCTTATGTAGCCAATTTGCTCTCTCCTCTAAGGTTAGGGCACCCCAATTTTTTTGAGCAGATTTGGCGGATTCCACCGCTAGAAAAACATCCTCTGCACCACTTCTTGGAATTGTGGCAATGATTTTACCATCTTTAGGTCCAATGTCTTCAATCCTGTTTCCTCCAGTAGCTTCACAAAATTCCCCACCAATGTAATTCATTACGTTGATTTCAGACATTAGATAACCTCAGACATCAATTTCGTACAGCCATCTATCAGTATCAGGGTCCCATTCATCCCAAGTTGGAATTTTTGAAAGAGCCTCTAACTTTTCCTCTGGAACAATACCTGGTACGATGAAAGCCTTTTGCCTGTGTAATGGATATGGATTTCGCAAATCTATTCCTAATACACCAAGAGCAGCCCTAGCAACATACCAGGTTGCTTGAGAATTCCAACCATGAGCTATTTTTATGACAATACCAAGTCCCATGGGGTAATCTGGATGCTCAATTGAAATTCCTAAAAGTCCATCTGCGCCCTCTTTAGCAATTACTTTTCCATTACCTGCTTTGATAATGGTTGAGTCCAGTCTGTTAAAGCCTCCAATAAGATCAGGATGTTTGCACATTGCTTCCCAAATCCAATCTTTGTCCTTGTCTCGCACCAAACCGGCATAGATCTTTGCCAATTCATTGACTGTGTTACTTACGGTCGGAAGACCACAACCGTCTCTTGCGACTCTTTTTGGAACCCATGATTTTCCTAAATATTTCCTCAATTCAGCCATATATGCAGTGAAAACCTCGTGAGATGGGAGAGTATAACCGACCCTAGTCCAGCCTTTTTTCTTGCAACCATGAAGGATTGCAGCGTGCTCTCCTGAGCAAGTGTGGAACCATCTCCTAGGTCTTCTAACCTGTCTTCCAAATTGGATTAAAGGGACATCAAGAGGAGTCAGCATCAATGGCCACTCTTCCTCCCTGAGAAGTGATTGTGCGGCAGCGATATGTTCTGTGTCACCGTTATGACTTGCAACTGAAATTGCTTTTTGTTCCCATGAACATTCTTCAAGTTCCTCGGTAAATGCCTTGAGCATGAAAGGTTTCATCATTGACCTACCGTAACACAGAACATTACCGCCGAATGAATGAATCACCTCGTCTCCATGGCACCAAGAAATAGCCCCGTGTATTGTGGTTTCACTTACTCCATTTCTCCTGTAATCTACTAGAGGGACCCATTCAACTTTCCTTCCACTTGGAATACCCTCCACGTCTTCACCGAGTGGGGAGTTAGGAAACAGCCTTGCACCCGGTCTTCCGGGAGAGACAACAGAATTCTTGTCATGTTTGATACTCATTTTTTCCCCTCCAGTAGTTCTTCTACAATCGGTGCAACTTTTTGCATATATGCTTTCATATTTCTGCAAACTCTTTGCGAATCGTGGTTGAAGAAGTCAAACCAAGCCATAATCCTGTCTTGTGGGTGGAATCGTTCAACAATTTGCATTGCTATATCTCTTGGATTTCCAATTAAGGCATTATTGGCCGCTTTACTTACTTTATTCGGGTCAATAGTGCCTTCAAGTGCATTCCAATAAGCGCTCAGAGCCCTGTCAGCCTCTTCTTTAGCGGCTTGAGTTTGTTGTTCAGGCGTAAGCCCTTCTTCAGCATTCAAGAATACAAATGATGTTCTGGGCATATCTCTTCTGTGCCATGAATTTCCGTTTTCATTGAACAAATTCTTCATTCTTTCATGGGTACTCTCAATCACTTCAGGTGAAGTTATGGAGAGATTAAAGACCTTCACAGGTGCAAATTTGTTAAGGAACTCTTGTGCCCTTGGATCGTGTGTTCCTGCCACTAATTCTAATCTATGTCTAGGGAAATTTTGTGGTACGATTTTTATCTCTTCAAAATTGTATCTTTTGTGTATCGGTATCTCATTAGGAAGTTCTTCTAAACCTTCTAACTCAATCGCTGCTTCTTGGACTAAATTCCAATCTTCATCGCTTCTAAAGTTCGAACGGGTTAACACAGTGTTGTATGTTGAATTTGAACCGAATTTTTCTCCATTCAGTAGCCTCAGGAATATCTCTCCTGCTTCCATGAATATCTGTCCGCGCAAAGCTGGCCAAGCTGATGCTTCAACTGCGTCTCTTGGCTCAATACCATATGGTCGGGCCATAAATTCAAATCTTCCAGCCGAGAAACCAACATGCAATTTCCTTGCAGAATTGGGTTCATTGAGATCCAGAAATTGTAATGTATTTGCAATTCTTTCTGCTTGGGAAATAGGTCCTCCGCTTGCTAGAATTGAGACAACTGCGGAGCCAACATCAATATTGTTTGTTCTCCTGAACGTTTCAAGGGCTAACTGCGGAAAATCAGTGCAAAGACCGACTTCACCTTTCCAATGTGGAACCACAGGTTTTGAGTTACTCTGCTGTGCTTCAGTAGACAGGTGTGCTTGAGCAATCCATGCAACACCGAATCCTAATTGGTCAGCTAATTCCACTTGTTGGAAGTAGTTTTGGAACATTTCCTTCTCAGTTGGAATATACCCTTTCTCATCAGGAGTTTGGGAAATTGACAGGAAGATGTCATGCTCCATTGTTTACCCGTGAAGGTGGGCGCTTCATGAATCCTACCACTGAAATCTTTCAATCAGAATTCATTAATTCAGTCAATTTTCCAATTCTAATTCTAACTTCTTCAGGAGCAGGAATGTTTGCGTTCAAGAATGCGTGTAAGGTGTCTGATAAATGAAGCATAGCAGATTCCCAATCTTCCATTATTTCTGCAAGGTCTGCCAAGCCCCATCTTGAAACTAATTGACCGCTTAAATCATCTAATTCAAGAGCAATCTCAAGTGATTTTTCCATTTGGTCCTTAGCAGCATTTAGGTTTCCAGTAGTGGCGTTGATGTGAGCAAGGTCTGCAAGTGCTTCCATTTGTCCCTCCTTGTCTTCCATTTTCTCGAGCAGCCCTAACCTTGCTTCTTCATGCAAAACCGCTTCCTCAAATTCACCGGACTGTTTTGCAATAGCAGAGAGTACGGCTAAACCATACACTCTACCTTCCAAATCCTCTGCTTCATCTCTTAGGCGCATTGACCTTGAGACCATTGATGAAGCGGCGTCAAGGTCACCGCTAGCTAACATCATCAATGATGCATGATGGTAAATTGCTGCGGATAATGATTCATGATTTTCTTGACCCTCAAGACTCATTGCTAATCCCAAGAATTCATCTGCACTTTTCCTATCTCTTTTGAGGGCCTCAAAATCTGCCCAACCCTCTTCTATTTTATTTTCAGCCACTGCTTTTGCGTGTCTGAGAAGTCTATCGGCTACCTCGGTTTCGTTTATTTCATCAGCAAGACCCACTAAATGTAAGGCTAAACTTGTGTTTATTCCTTCAGAATCTCCACCGCTAAGTAGCATAGATAGAACTTCTTTTGCAGTCTCAGGACTAATTTCTTCCATTTTATCGCCTCAGATAGATCGAAGTCTTCCACCATCAACTGCAAGGGACACTCCTCTAATCCCACCAGCGGCTGGTAGCGCCAGATAAGTAAGAGCGCAAGCAGTTTCCATTGGATCGATAAGTCTGCCAATAGGAACTTGACTCATCCAACCTTGTTTAACATCCTCAGCAGATTTGCCTGTTCGAGATTGAATTGATGCACTCAATGATCCAAGTCTTTCTGTATCCGTGAACCCTGGTAATATGTTGTTAATCGTAATGCATGGATGTAATTCTCTTGACAGAGATTTTGCCCATGAAGCCATTGCCCCACGAAGAGTATTGGATAAGCCGATGTTTGGAATTGGCTCCTTTACGCTAGTAGAAATTATTTGCAAAATCCTTCCATATGATTCAGACTCCATGCCAGGGGATAGCATTTGAACGAGGGTGTGGGATGCGTGAAGATGTCTTCTAAAAGGTGCATCAAATTCGTCTATTGTGTTTTGAATAAGAGGTCCTCCAGGCGGACCTCCTGCGTTGTTCACAAGAATATGAACGGGACCTTTATTTTTTAACAAGCCCTCGATTTCAGACTTGATAGCATCTTGATTTTCTAAATCTAACTGGATTGCAGAGTGAGAGCCTTTGCCTAACGAGGCAAGTTCTGCTGTCAACTCATTTAGAGAAGCAATATCTCTGCTCGCTACTGTGACATTTGCACCACATTTTGCCATTACGATTGCTGTTGCTCTACCTATTCCTTTACTCGCTCCGCACACCAATGCATGTTTTCCTTTCAATGCGTTTTGATTGAATGGGAAATCGGTATTTAGTAAGTCCATGCCTTCGCTAAAAGATTCGATTATTAGAATCCTATTAGTGAATATTTTACCAACAGGAGGTTTCTATTCTTTCCAATTTCCATGAAAGTTTTCAGCGTTATCAACTCTGACAAATAGGTCCATTGAAGACCAAACTAGACTATTGAATCCACTAGCCATTCCTTCAGGTCCTCCTGCTTTAGCAGTCATGAATTCAAGAGTGTCTGAAGGAGAGTGCCATTCTTGCCAGAAGGAGATGTCTCCACCTGGGCTGAAGAAGTTGAAAGTCGGATAACCTTCTGAAAAGAAAGAGCAATGGTCAGAAGCACATGATTCAGCAATTTGCCAGTAAATTGGATTTCCTATAGTTG
This sequence comes from uncultured Candidatus Poseidoniales archaeon, assembly GCA_963968885.1. Classification (GTDB taxonomy): domain Archaea; phylum Thermoplasmatota; class Poseidoniia; order Poseidoniales; family Poseidoniaceae; genus MGIIa-L4. Next base: position 11,565 of record CAXAGT010000012.1, read on the forward strand.
GCTCATACGCCAAATCATCCTCGATTGTTGTTCCTACCCAATCCATCATTCTGTTCATATTCTCGTCATTTGCTCCGGCTATACTAATCGACCAATCATATTTTGTAGGCTCAAAAATATCGCCAGTTAGTGGGTCTATGATTGGGTCAGTTAGTGGAACTATTGGGTAATTCAAAGAAACCATATCAAAATTCATGTATGCTCTAACCGAGACATTTTCTGGGAGATTAGCAACATAAGCTCTGGTTCCGAGTAATCCCTCTTCTTCACACGCCCAGAGCGCAGCCACTACTGTGTGGTCAAATTCCATTTTGGCAAGTGCTTGAGCCATTTCTAAGGAAACTGTAGAGCCAGAAGTATCGTCATTTGCTCCCTCGTTAGTTCCACCACTTGGAGGGGTGAAAGCATAAGCAATGTCAAAATGACCGCCAATAACGATGTACTCGTCAGGGTTCACTCTACCCCAGTTATATCCGACAATGTTCAATTGGTCAGGATCATCGGGATATCTTGTAATTTCTACATGGTCAAAACCATAACTTTCCATCTCAACTAACATAGCTTCGGCAGCCCTTTCGTATCCTGCACCACCATCGTGTATGGATGCGCTTGCACACCATCTATTGTTATACTCTGAAGTGAGCATGTCTATTGTCTCATACGCTCTTCTTCCATCAACCAGCATCATTTCTTCACTTTCTACTAATTGAACTGTAAAATTCTCTACCAAGTCGCCTGATGATACCATGAATTCCAAAGACTCCTTTTCTGTATCAAGAATTAACATGTTAACAGTAACCGTAGATGAGTTGTAAGTCATGTTCAAAGCATCACGGAGGACACCAAATTCATCCAAAAAGAAGGTCCCAGCAGGTCTTTGAACAGTAAATTCGGTTTCAGATGAAACATCGAAACTGAAGTATTGTCCGCGGGGTGCAGTTAGGCCTTCAGTTTCGGTTAAAATTTCTAACTTAGGCTCTTCTATCACCTCTTCTGGTTCAGCAAAACAGCCTGATAGCGGAGTGAGGAGCATCAACAATGTCAGCAGAATCGCTGTGCTTAATCTGTGTGCCATGACCCTGCCTTGGTGGGTCTCCTTTTTCAGTTTTACAACCAATCCTGTATGGCATTCAAAATGACTAACCAATCATCGCTGGCTACATCAATTATGGAGTAATGGTCTCCATTAAGCCAAAGTGTCTGTATGTCGCAATCCTTTGCTTTCATTACTCTGTGATACGTCTCTGACTGAGAGATTGGTACATCTGAATCATCTTTACCATGAGCAAGAAGAACTGCAGTTGTTGGTGGATTGTCAATCGGATTCAAAATCTTCCAAACCCCTTCTTTGTCCAAGGGATCTGAACCAATCCAATTTCTAATTGCGTCTCCTTCATCTGATAATCTATCACTATCTGCAGAAAATAAATCACAAATTGGTGCTTGTGCAATCGTTAGCCAAGGCTTTGTTTCTGCCTTTGATGCTAACATGAGGGCAAGGTGCCCTCCTGCTGAGTGACCCATTATCATCGACCTTGTCATGTCTATTCCCGGAAGCAAAGCTAACTGCCCCCATGCGCGTAAAACGTCTGAAATAGTCTCCATCCAAACACCTGTATCTTCATCACTCCAACGTTTGAATTCGATATTCCAGGCAGCAATTCCTGCTTCAGCTAAATCTTCGGCTATGGGTTGCATTAGGCTAGAATCAAATTTTTGCTTCCAAAAACCTCCATGAATTAGCATAACACAAGGAACCCCATGTCCTTTGTCAAATTCGGACTGCTCTTCAGGCATGTATAAATCAGCATATTGCCATTCAGCAGCACCCCATTGCATTCTGTCAACAATCGCCATATCTCAAACCAATCAAACTGGCATATAGGGTTTGTTTTCACAAATTATATGTAAACAACAATGATGCGATTCTTCATGCAAACAAGCCCATTTGCAACTCAAACTCATGTTGTGCATCTTCCACCTCAAGGAAACGGTTCGGCTACAGCGGGCATGGTTCTTGGAATCATTTCAGTAATTCTTACCATTCTATCGCCTTTTTTGGTCGGAGTTTGCTTATTCGTTTCCATACCTATGGCTTTTTTTGGTCTAATCTTTTCAATGGTAGGTCTTTCCGCAGCAAAGAAACGTTCGGGATATGGGACTGGTCAAGCAGTCACAGGTTTAATCCTAAATTTCCTGCAACTTTTGATAGTTATATTGCCGGTATTATTTGTGTTGTTTACCGGTATGGCTTACACTGCAAGCGCATAATCAGGGGCACACTCTCTTCCTGTCTCTAGGGAACAGAACCGTCTCTCTAACGTTTGATGCACCTGTTAATTTCATCAAAATTCTCTCGACACCTAGACCCCATCCAGCGTGTGGTGGAACTCCATGGCGGAAACCTGCAACGTAAAATTCGAACTCTTCAGGATCCAATCCCATGTCCTTCAAATTTTCACAAAGGACGTCAATTCTATGTTCTCTTTGCCCGCCGCTGGTCAATTCGTCCCTTCCGAAGTTCAAATCAAATCCTCTAGACAACTGTCTACCAGTAGATCCAATTTCTCCCTCAACTTGGTGTATGTAGAATGGTTTCAGGTCCATTGGCCATCTAGGTAGGAAGTAAAACTGAGGTAAATCTTGTGCAAGCAGATCTGAGTTTTCAGCATCTATGTCATCTCCCCACTCAATTTTACCTCCTTTTTCTTTGATTATTCTAATTGCATCATCATATTCAACCCTAGGGAATGGTAATTCAGGGACAATAACCTCGATTGGCTCTTCTTCCTGTGTGGCTCTGTAATCATTGATTGTGTTGATGTGTGATTTGCATTCTTCATCCTTAGCTATCGATTTCCATATGTGATGAATCATTCTTTCTAGAACCCCCATAACGTCGTTATCGTCAGCCCATGAGCATTCAATATCAAATGAAATGAATTCGTTCAAGTGTCTGTAAGTGTCGTGTTTTTCTGCTCTGAACGCAGGTCCTACTTCGAATACTCTTTCCAGTCCACCTGACATACAAAGTTGTTTGAAAAGTTGAGGGGATTGATTGAGGTAAGCAGGGGTGTCAAAATACTGCATTGGGAACAGATCAGTTCCTCCTTCAGTGGCTGTAGCGACTATTTTAGGAGTGTGTGTTTCAACAAAACCTTCTTTGATCAGATGTTCTCTACCGTACTGCAGAACCTTGCCTCTCAATCTGAACATAGCATTAACGTGTGCCCTTCTCAAATCAAGGAATCTGTTGTCTAAGCGAGTATCAAGACCAACGCTTACAGTATCAGTTACACCCAAGGGGAGCGGTGCTTCTGCGCTAGCGATTACGTTCACATCGCTGACAAGAACTTCATACGCAGGCGGGGGAGGGGTCTCTCCTTCCTTGACCTTTGGTGGTCTCTTTTCGGCTACAGTACCAGTGACTTGGATTGTTGATTCCCTATTCAATGATTGCAATAGGCTTAGTTTTTCTTCTCCCAGAGAATCAGATTTTGCAAATATTTGAGTCATTCCTGTTCCGTCTCTCAAATCGGCAAAACATATCGCGCCTTTTCCTCTTGAAGCATGCAAGAAACCTGCGATTGTGACCTCTTGACCAATAAGGTCTGAGCCCTCGCTTTGAATTTGCCCTAGGGTGTGCGTTCTGTAGGTGGTTGGATGCCATTGAGCGTTGCTCATAGCAAGTCGGTAAGTCGGTAGGTCATGAAATCATCGTTTGAATTATGATGACAATAACGGGGATTGATTAATCTGCTACTTTATTCCTTATTGGGAATATCTAGCGCTGAAAATAATCCAATACTTCATATAATGAAGTTTGAGCGGGGGCAACATGACTAGCCTGTTCACATCTGAATCAGTTACATCCGGCCATCCCGACAAATTATGTGATGCAATATCCGATGCGATAGTAGATGCATGTTTAGAAATAGATTCAAATGCTAGAGTCGCAGTTGAAACGCTTGTTAAAGGAAAGATCGACAAAGGACTAATCGTCTTGGCTGGAGAAGTTTCTCTAAACGGGAATGCACCCGATTATGAACAAATTGCCAGAGACTGTGCTGAAAAAATAGGTTACGATTCTCTTGCTATTGGCTTTGATTCTACAAGTAAAGAAAACTGTGATGTCCAAGTACACATAACTACACAATCTGCCAACATTGCTCAAGGTACACAGGCAGAAGAAAACCAAGGTGCAGGTGATCAAGGATTGATGTTTGGATATGCTTGCGATGAGACTGAGGAATATGAGGGGTTGAAAGGTAAATACTTCCCTCTTGCAGCAGCTCTTTCTCAAAGGTTAACTCGAAGGCTTACAACCGCAAGGGAAGATGGAACCATTCCATGGGCAAGACCTGATGGGAAATCTCAGGTCACTGTAGAATACACAGAAAATAACACAGCGAAAAAAGTCCACACAGTCGTTATCGCAATCCAGCATGACTCCAAGTTGAAAGACATGTTCGATGGAGACGAGAACAAAGAACTGGAATATGTTAGAGATCAAGTAAGACAGCATGTAGTTGAGTATTCAATTCCAAAAGAATTACTCGGGGAGTCTTACAGACTTGTCGTTAACGGTACAGGAAGATTTGCAGACCCTGGTGGTCCTTACGCTGATGCTGGAATAACTGGAAGAAAGATTATTGTCGACACATACGGAGGAATGGGTAGACATGGTGGTGGTGCCTTTTCAGGAAAAGATCCATCAAAAGTCGATAGAAGTGCAGCATATGCAGCAAGATGGGCAGCAAAGCACCTTGTAGCAGCAGGACTTGCGACCAAGTGTGAAATTCAATTGGCTTACGTAATCGGTGTTGCTGAGCCAGTATCAATCATGGTTGAATCATTTGGAACCGGCGTATTGCCAGATGCAGAATTAACTGACAAGGTTAAGTCTGTATTTGATTTTAGACCATCTGCAATCGCAAAGAATCTAAATTTGCTGAACCCTATCTATTCTCCTTGCGCAGCAGGCGGTCATTTTGGAAGGGATTCCAACAATGGAACTTTCCCATGGGAAGAAATAAGTGAATCAATTGTCTCTAAGTTGACTTCATGATAGAACACTTTTTACTGCGTTTTATCGACTCTTTTTTGCGATTTCCTAAAAGGGGGTTATCTTCTCGGCTAACTTGGTCTCATGTCAAAACGTTCCCTAAGCAGTGTCTCACTTGTTTTGTTGATGGTCCTATCGACGATGACTCCATTGGTTGCTTTTGCCTCTGCTTCCAATGAAATTCACCTTAGTTTGAGCTCTTCTCACGTTATGGTGAATCCAGGGTATTCAACCAATGTAACTTTGGACATAACCAATAACGAATCCACAATTCATGATTACACCATAGCGGTTGATAATTCAACCTTCTCTTCGGCTTGGGAAGTTATTCCTAGTCCGTATTTAGTAGAGGACATATTCCCTACTTGGAGTAAAAATGCAACCATTGTTATCAGACTAGATTCCTCTGCTACGCCTTCTGATAACGGTCAAGTGGATTTGTTAGTGACAAAAAATGGAACAACAGTTTCTGACACAATCACGCTATATTTGAGCGTAAACCCAGTATATTCACCAAGGATAGAGGCACAAGCAATAGGTGATAATGGTCTGTTGAAGATAATGCCTGGTCAATCGATTGACGTACAAGTTCCTGTTCACAATGATGGCAGCGTTACAGATACAATATTGCTAGATGTAGGTTCTGAACCAGATCTCGCAGCATTTTGGTCTAACTGGACATCGGGTCAGAATTCGAGCGGTAACTCATCTGGCAATAATGGAGGAAATAATTCTGGAGATTCAGGTAATCAAAGCAATAACACTGGTGGCAATGGTACTGGTAACGGTACAGGTGACACAGGAAATCAAACTGGAAACATGAGCAACTCCACTTCTTCGCTATCTTCAGTTTTGATGTTTGGAAACTCCTACACGCAACAAAACTCCCTTGATTCATTAGTTCAGAATATCATTAACTCGGCAGGAGGTAATGCCAGCGTAAGTGCGATGACAGGAGGTGGAATGAGGCTACCACAGCATTATGGAAATGTCAACACTAGTGGTAATCAATGGAATACGACTCTCTCAAATAGTGCATGGGATTATGTTGTTCTCCAAGACCAGAGCCAAGTGCCTTCCTTCCCCAGAACCGATACATATTGGATTGATTCCAAAGATGCAGCAATTTCTTTGGCTGACAGGATTGATGATGAGGGATCTGAAGTTGTGTTATTAATGACCTGGGGAAGAAGAGCAGGAGATGCTCAAAACCCTGTAAGAAATCCAGATTTCCCTACAATGCAAGCAAATCTTGAATCAGGATATCTTGATTTCCAAGCAAACATGACCTCTAATAGCAACGCAACTGTTTGGGTAGCGCCTGTTGGACTTGCTTGGGAATCTGTGTATGACTCCGTAGTAGCAAATAACGCAACTCCAACTTTACCGGGGAACACTTTCTACAATCTTTACACCAGTGATGGTTCACATCCATCTCTGTCAGGAAGTTACCTGACAGCATGTGTTCTTTTCTCTACCCTAACTGGAATGTCTCCGGTAGGAGTTAATGATTCTACCAATTTGAATTCAACACTGAAACTTGAACTTCAACAACACGCAGCAGATACTGTACTAAACAATACTCAATCGATTGCTTATCCTTGGCAATCCAATTCTTCGAGCGGTTCGAGTGGAAATTCTTCAAACCCACCAGCTCCTCTAAGTTTAATGTCCACCCAATCAAGCTCTATCCCATCAAACTGGGAAGTTCGCTGGCTTGATGACACGGTTGAAAATCTCGCTTCAGGAACCAGCGCCCAAAAAACGCTTAGGATTACAATTCCAAACGGAACTAACCCAGGATATACCGGAGTTAGATTGTACTCTGCTTCAGTGAATGGAAATTTCTCAACATCAAGTTTATTCGTAATTGAAGTGGGTGCAGAGATGGGTCTAGATTTCGAATTTAATGACCAAGACAACGAATTCGTACCAGGATTAACAACAGATACCTTCCTTTCTGTACAAAATACAGGTACTGCAGAATCAACATATGATTGGCATATTAGTTCTCAATCCAGTGGATGTACAATATCAACTTCAGAGATGATGACTACCTTGTCTGTAACTCAGCCATATGAATTGCCGATTCAAATTACCGTCAATCCAGACATGAACAAAAATGATGTTTGCACCTTCCAAATAACTGGTACTGCAAATAATGATTCTTCGATTTCATTTACCGATGATTTTGATGTATTCATAGATGAAGAAATAAATTACACTCTCAGCGGTCCCCAATCCGCCACACTTGAACCTGAAGTTGGGTTGAATTGGAATGTAGTATTTACAAATCATGGGACAGAAACAATCGATGCTTACTTGTCTTTTACTGAATTGTCACAGATCACAACAACTCTACAAAACAACAGGGTCCAAACAGTCCAAGAAGGACAAACAGTTACCTGGGAAGTCACCTCTGTTGCTTCAAGTGGTTATTCAGGAAGCGGTTTTGTTCAGAGCTACTGGGTTGAGAATGCCAACGGATTTAATTCCAGTTTCAATGTAGATTTCACAATCGAGCAACAAGGTGGTCTCAGTGTTATTGGACCGAGCAATAGCAGAGTTTCTCTAGCTGTTGATTCTACAGGACAACTTTCATTGGAATTCCAGAATACTGGAACCAGAAATTTAACTCTAACTTCAACTGTTTCCGGACTTCCTTCCGGAGTTGATGTAAATATGCCAGAGGAATTTGTTCTTCTAGTCGGACAGTCGAACATTGACCTGTTCAATTTTACTGCTTCCAATACCGCAGAAGTTGGAACAACTGGATTGGTGTTTACCTTCACCGATGGTGATGACTCATGGATATACAATGTAGATGTTCAAGTCGTAGATTCTTACTCGGTAAGTATAACCTCCACTGAAAATTCAATATCTGCTGGTTCGATAACCTCGGAGACTATTTCTTTCTCTATCACAAACCTAGGAACTTCTTCCGACACTTACACAGTTTCTCTTTCAGCAGAAGAAGCATTGCAGTATTTCGATATCTCCCTATCTAGTACTTCCCTTTCAATAGAGTCAAAAAATTCAGCAGAGTTAGTAGTCACAGTCAGAAGAACTGGACAAGACGTACCAAATGACCTGATTGCCACGCTACGTGTTGATTCGATATCTGATGATTCGTCTAATGCATCTTATTCCTTTGCAGTCCAGAATGCTACTGTTGGCGTAGACATGACAATTGCCCTTGGCGATAGAGAAGCGAATCCTGGTGATACTATAGCCGGATCTGTAGTTGTAACAAATACAGGAAACACTGAGGATACGATTACGATCAGTATTCCTGATTCGGGATGTAGTCTTAATGAAGCAGTAACCTTGCAAGCAGGTCAATCTAGTAATGCATTTTCGTTTACATGTTCCATATCAGATAACGCAATTGCAGGCTTGAGCGGATTAACGATAAGTTCGACTTCTGCTCTTGATTCATCATTCACATACGAAGAATCAATTTCTTACAACGTTCTTACGAGTTATCCTGAATCTGGTTATGGTGAAATCATCTTGTCTCCGACAGACTTTGAAATTGGTTCAGATTCCGATGTTACAATTTTGGTTACAATCGTAAATAATGCAAACACGCCAATCAACGGTAATCTAGATGTAATAGGTGAGGGTGCTGATTTGTTCATCACAACTTGGACCTCAAAACTGAGTGGACAAGAAACTTCTACCTTCACAATTCCAGCAAAATCCAGTGCACAATTCGAACTGGCCATGATTACGGAAAGATCTGTAACGTATGACGAAAAAGCGTCATTCAAGGTTGTATCAACAATCTCTTTGGGCGATTCTACCTCAACTCTTGAATCTGAATCAGTGGAATACACGGTAATAGGATTGAACAGAGAGCCTAGTGGAATTTCTCTGCCATTTGATATAAAATTGGATAATGCCCAGTCCATAACAGCAGTTTCATCAGGCTGGGTAGTCAGCATTTTGCTATTTTTGGTCGTTAGAATGTTGATGAAATCACGTTCTCGAATGAAGTTAGAATCCAAGTTGAGAGAGGATTTGAACGAAGAGGAGGAAGTTGAGGAAGTCGAAAGTGAACTTGGTGAAGGAGAAACTAGGCTTCTTGACTCTTCTAGAGTGGAGTGCCCATCTTGCTCATCCATTCTTGGCGTCCCAAGTGGTTCTGAGCCACCATTTAGATTCAACTGTCCATCTTGTGGGGCGAAGATAAAGGTCGTAGAATGAGCTCACTTTTTAGCAAACAACAGGAATGCTGTGTGTCCAAAATCACCTTTGCTTGGTTTAAGCCCGCCCTTACTTGCTCTGGACCATGGTCTTTCGATAACCTCGCCTGCCCATTCAATGGTCAAACCCATTTCATCACAGGCATCCCAAGCAGCCTCTAGTTGGATAGTTGTTGGTGCGTAGCAAGCCAGCCTTGCACCTTGGGACATAAACGGAAAGCATGTTTTGATCGATTTTGCGTGTTCAGGCATATCAAGGATTACAGCATCCAGCGTGTCTTTTCCTAGGGCATGTCGAATTTCACTTTCCAATTCCTCGACAAATCCACTCAAGTGGGTATTCTTCGGGAATTCAGGGAAAAATGCTGCGGCACGCCTAAGATTTTCCAAACCAATTTCTGCGTGCTCCTCTCTGGGCTCTACTGTGATGTGGTGTCCTGTATTTCCAAGGATTCTTGCGATGTGCAAAGCAGAGCCAGCAGAACCAAGGCCAGCCTCCAAAACAGTGTCGCCTGGGCCCAATCCCAGTCTTGTGATGAATTGTCCAGCATCCTTTCCTGAAATTGTTTGGGCTCGTCTGAGCATTCCGTTGATCATTTCAGGAAGTCTTGGCTCGACTCTGGTAAGTATTTTTTGACCTAAGCCAACTTCGTCTCCGATATCAATTCCATCAAGTGTTGTGGAAGGATTGAAAACTCCAAGTCCCTTAATTTTTATTTTTTCATCTACTATCTCAAAGATGTGCATTCTGCCATTTTCTTCCATTAGAGCACACCAATTTGGATTAGACATATACGCACCAGAAGACTTCTGTTTTTGATTTCTGTTATTCTTTTTTGAAATTTAATAAATTTTTTAGTTGAAACTAATAGTGGAATCATATATATATCTCTGATATATGGATAAAATTATGCAAACCTCGCTTAAGTTAGCATCGTTATTTTTGACTGGACTAATGCTATTCAGCATAGCCTCTGTATTAGTCAGCCACCCAGTGGAAGAAAGCACCCCTCTAGAACTTGAAGAAATACAGGAACCAAGCAAAGCCCCTTCACCAGGTCACGTTGTTTTCTCACAATACATCTCATCAGATAACTGCCCTCACTGCTACAAAGCAGGAGGAGGTTCAGCATCCCATCATAATTTGAAGGGATCAAACGGCGATGAGTATGTGTACATCACGTACATGTCAGCATCATACGGTGATACAGATACAGCAAGAGCAGGAAACACAGGTCCATACAACTGGCCTTGGACAGCATCAGGTGCTCCAATCGCTTACTTCGGAGACAGAACAGACTCAGCGAATACAGTCAGCGGTTCTGGCTCAGCGGGAACTACTTACGATTCCACATTCAGTGCCGGTGGTGGAATGCACTCTACTGTCAACGACTATTCGATGAGTGCCTCAATTTCACCAAATAGCCAAGGTACCTTTGACATAGACATCTCCTACACATATGTTGGAGCTGGAACAGCACCAAGTAACATGAACTTGTATGCTGCAATTCTAGAAGAGGATTGTACTACCCACACTTACAACAGTGGCGGTGGTAGTAACCTAGCACACGGATACCACTGCTGGATGGGATGGCTTACCTCTGGTAATACATACAAATCTGCAACCGGAGGTTCAGGTAATTCATTCGTGCAAGTTTCACCCTCATCAACTGCTCAAACAGAGTCTTGGTCAAGCGTTCCAACTGCTTTAATTCAAGGTGGAACTGGTAACGCAATGGTAGTTGGTGTTCTAATGTCAGGAAGTTCAGTCTCTCTAGGTGGCTCTTCACCTCACGTGTATCACGCAGTAGATTCAACCATGGGTCCAAAGATGGACATTGCAACACAAAATTTAGCAGTCGCACCTTGCTGTTCCTCTGACGGTTCTTACAAGCATGGTGACACAATCGACCTTAGTGTTGATGTACGCAACATCGGAGACCTTGAGTATAACAGCGGAGGTAATGTAGAATTCTACTACCTGAACGGAGGAAACAAAGTTGCAATCAACACACAATCTTTGCCAACTTTGAGCACTACAGGACCTTCACAAACAAGCACCTTCACTACACAATTTGATACCAGTGTATTACAAACAAATGCTTGGAAAGCATACATTGGAGCAAGATTGACAGGAATAACAGGGGACAATGTACTTGGTAACAACGACGCGCAGACTTCTATCGATGCAAACAGAATTCCAACATCATTCAACCCTCAAGTTAACATCAATGAAGTTGAGAGAGGCGAAGAATTCACTGTTCTAGCAAGAGCTTCACACAACGATAATGTTGACACAACTCAATCAACAACTTTTGAGGTTGAAATGTCTAAATCGGGTCAAAATCAATGGGATCAAGGAATCGTAACTGGAGGAGATTCAGTGGTTTTCCAGGGCAGTAGCAATGAAGGAAGAGAATACACTGTAATGACTACAATCGATATGGAAGAAGGATACTACGACATTAGAACCAGAGCAGTCGATAGCCGTGGACAAACATCTGACTGGAAAACGGTATCTGGCTCTAATTCCGTGAAATTAATCAACGCAAGACCGACTGTTGTAGCTGAGCCAGTTCCAACTGTTACTTGTGATATTGAATCAACGATCTCACTAGAGGGACACGTTTCAGATAAAGAAACCCCTCTAAGTGACCTGACCATATCATCCGAAGCAAACGAATTCATCAGTTGGAACCCTACAACCAAGGAAATAACTGTACTATTTGCATGGGACGAGATTCAAGGTTGCCCTCTTGGACAAAATGGTATCGAAATCACAGTCGATGATGGGTCTGATTACTCCAGTTCTTTCATGCCATACGGAACTTTGCTGTTCAACGTTATCGAAAATGGTCAGCCTAGATGGCAGGGACTTCCGACACAAACAATCGACGAGGGTGCTTCTGGAATTCTTTCCCTATTCCCATTTGTTACAGATACAGATGATACAGGAAACTCGATTTCTTCTGATCAATTAACGCTATCTGTAATTTCAAACTCTAACCCTGAAATCATAACCATTGACCTAACTACTGACGAGTTATATTTCGAGGCTGTTGATGATGACATTAACGGTGAAACAACAGTCACTTTGAGAGCAAGCGATGGTGAGCAATATGCAGATCAAACAATTATTGTGAAAATCAACCCAATCAATGATGCTCCTAGATTAGATACAACCGATATCGATGTAATCTCGATTAAGAGAGGCAAGCAGATGGTTATAGACCTTGGAAGCAGGGTTACGGACGTTGATGATCCATCAAATGAGGCATTTATCACCGTGACACCAAGCGTAGCAGGTGCAGCAAGTTTCAATCCAATCGACGGAATTATGACTGTCAAATTTGATGACTTAGGCGAGCAATCAATTACTGTCGCAGCAGTTGACAGATATGATACAAATGTGTACACATTGATGGTTAATGTGTATGATGCCAAACCGTTTGTTGTTGATACTGAAGGCGGAAATGCTGGATACATGGCTGTGAGTCTTGAGGACTATTTAGTCGGAGACTCTCCAACAGCTTACATGTTCCTTCAGGATGGAGTTCCTGAATTCACAAGCATTTCCACAGAGTGGCAGATGTGTGAAAGCCAAACTGGAGTGTGCTTAGACTTGGTGCAAGATAACCTTGACATCACGAAAACTTCCTGGGCATACGAATTAGAATTCCCATCAAGAGAATTTGGACTGAAATTACTCGATGACGTAAAACTCACCGGAATAACCGCAGTAGACGATACAGGAGAAGAGTACAAGTTGACTGAGCCAGTTTATTGGAGAGTTGACACTTTCCCACCATCACCTGATGAAATGACCGATCAAGAATTGGGAATATACATCGAAGAACTTCTGTTAGAAATTGGAACACTCGAATCTCAAATTGCAGATTCCTCTGGAGATACAACTTCAGCGGAAGAAGAACTTTCAAGCTTGAATGCTGAGTTAGATATAGCCTGTGCAGAAGACAGATATGACTGCCCTGTCGAGGAAACTAATTCAGAAACAGGACAAACTGAGGGCTTCAACATGAAAATCGTATACATCGTTCTAGGATTAATGATCATTGGATTATTGATGGGCGTTCTATTCACGAGAGGATCACGGTCTTCTGCTGAAGCGGACGTAAAGTGGAATGTCGATACTCTACCTGCTATGGACCAAACAGCTAACTCCATGTACGGAGGAGCTCAGGATATATTCCACCAACCAGTTGCTCAACAACCTGTTGTCCAAACACAGCCAGTTGCCTATTCACAACCTGTTGCTGCACCGGTTCCTCAGCCAGCATATGTTGCTCCGGTGCAACCACAAGGACCACCACTCCCTGCTACAGGACTTCCTCCTGGCTGGAGTATGGAACAATGGGCATACTATGGGCAGCAATACCTCGATTCTTTGCAATAAAATACTTGATTTTACTTTCAAAATGTTTCGTTAGGTACCTGAAACCCCTAAAGGGGAGCAGTGTTTAGGTGTAATTATGTCAGAGGAATCCGAGGTCATTGAACCCACTTCTGAGGCGGAAGTTTTGGAAGACTCTTCACCTCAAATTGATGATGTCGAAGAGGTTACAATCTGGGCTCCAGAACCAACCAGTTCTTCTGATGAAGTAGTCAGCCAAACCGTAGATGAATGGATAGAAGATGTTGAGTTCGAATCAACACGAGATGTACCAATTCCCGAAAATTTAGTTGACCAAGTAATTGGTCAAGAGGCAGGTTCAGTAGTTATCAAGAAGGCAGCTGAACAAAGAAGACACATGCTGATGATCGGAGACCCAGGTACAGGAAAATCAATGCTTGCAAGGTCTATGACAGCATTCTTGCCTAGAGACCAACTTGAAGACGTCTTAGTTTATCCTAACGAAGATGACGAAAACGAACCAAGAGTTCGCAGAGTTCCTGCAGGCAGAGGAGATAGAATCGTAAAGATGCAAAAAGAGGCTCTGAAAGAACAGAAAAAGAAGATGCAGAACATTCTTCTCGGTGTGTTTGGATTGATTGCAGTTCTGATTGCTTTCGCTGCTCTCCAATCTGAAGGTGGACTTATGACTATGATATTTGCAATGTTTTTGCTGGTGTTTGGATACATGTTCCTAAGGTCCAGGTTAGGTGGTGCTGATTCTTCGAGAATTCCTAAGGTATTGGTTAAACACGACCCTAAGGAAAATCCTCCATTCGTGGATGCTACCGCTACACTTAGCGGGGCTTTGCTCGGAGATGTGAGACACGATCCTTTCCAGTCTGGTGGCATGGAAACTCCTGCCCACGATAGAGTAGAGCCAGGTGCCATACACAGAGCCCACAAAGGAGTACTATACATCGATGAAGTTAACTTACTCAGACTCGAAGAACAGCAAGCATTGCTTACGGCTATGCAAGAAAGAGAATTCCCTATCAGTGGAAGATCAGAGCGCTCTAGCGGTGCTTTGACAAAAACAGAAGCAGTACCATGCGACTTCATCTTTATCGCTGCTGGAAATCTAGATGCCATTCAAGGAATGCACCCAGCACTAAGAAGCAGGATTAGAGGATATGGATACGAAGTATATGTTAACTCCGAGATGCCAGACACAAACAGAAATAGAAAGAGACTAATTCGATTCATTGCTCAAGAGGTTGTAAGAGATATCGGTTCACAGAGAGAAATTCCTCATTTCGATAAATCAGCCGTTGGTGCTATTTTGAAGGAAGCTCAAAGAAGAGCAGGAAGGAGAGGAAAGTTATCTCTTCGCTTGAGAGAATTGGGCGGATTAGTCAGGATAGCAGGGGATTTGGCTATGGAAGATAATGCAGTTCTAACAACCGCAGAACACGTGCTTAGGGCAAGAAACATTGCTAAACCTCTTGAACAACAAGTCGCAGATAGAATGATTGAGAAGAGACTAGATTATGCAATGCTAGTGAACTCCGGAGAAAGAATTGGTAGAGTCAACGGGCTAGCAGTCCTTGGTGCAAATTCCGGTCTTAGTGATTTCAGTGGAATCATGCTTCCAGTTGAGGCATTGGTGACACCAAGCCAAGGTGGTGGGGGTAAAATTCACGCCACTGGAGGTCTTTCTGACCTTGCAAAAGAATCAGTGACAAATGTAAGTGCAGTCATTAAGAAATTGACTGGAAAAGATGTTTCTGATTATGATATACATATCCAATTCGTCGATACTCATGGTGTAGATGGTGATTCTGCATCAATTACGATTGCAACCGCAATCATTTCAGCGCTTGAAAACATACCAATCAGGCAAGACCTAGCAATGACTGGATCTTTGAGTGTTAGAGGGGAGGTTTTACCTATCGGAGGAGTTACTGCAAAGATAGAGTCCGCTGCTAAAGTCGGAATTAAGACGGTAATTATTCCAAGAAGTAACATGCAAGATGTAATTCTAGATGCTCAATATGTCGATAAAATCGAGGTCATACCTGTTGACACTCTCGATGAAGTCATGGAGCATGCGCTGATTAAGCACGAACACAAGGCATCACTTGTCGAAAGGCTAGGTGGAGTTATTGACAAACTCACTCCTCCAAATTCTTCAACCACACCTTCTGCTTGAGGAGGTTTTTGGTTGTCAGATAGCGGTAGAAGGGCATTGGCGATTTTATTTCTCGTTACGTTCATCGACATGATAGGATTTGGGATTGTAATCCCGTTCCTTACCTATCTTGTTGAGGATTTAGCCCAAGCCAAAGGAATCTCCGCTGTAGGTCTTTGGGTTGGAATAATTATGACTGCTTATCCATTTGCCCAATTTATAGCAGCTCCAATATGGGGAGGATTGAGCGATAAGATTGGAAGAAGACCAATTCTTCTAATCGGATTGATAGGAAACTCGGTAATGTTCACTGTGTTCGGACTGGCTCCAACTTTGCTTGTAGCATTGGTTGCAAGGTTTTTCGCTGGTTTCTTCAATGGTAACATTCCAGTGGCTAAGGCATACATCGGTGATGTGTCATCTCCTGAAAAATTAGCAGGCAGAATGGGGTTGATTGGCGCAGCATTCGGTTTAGGCTTTACAGTGGGCCCATTTATCGGAGGGGAGTTATCAAACCCAGCACTAAGGTGGGAATACTTCCAAGGAACAATTTTTGAAACCTTCCCGTATCTTTTACCATGCTTATTTGCTAGCATTTTATCGGTTTTATCTTTGGTAATCGCTGTATTTTGGCTTGAGGAATCATTACCCAAAGAGAGGAGAAAGGTCAAGCAAAAAACTTCCTTTTCCCAAGATTTCTCAAAGGTGTTCAAAGAATCTTTTGATTTGTTTAAAGTAAATCCGTTTGGTAGATTAATGTTCACGGTGATGTTCTTCTTTTTCGGATTTACAATTATGCATGCAGTGTTCATTTTGTATACACAAATGCCTGTAGTTGAAGGTGGATTAAATTTCTCGGAGGCAGACAATGGAAGAGTTTTTGCCCTTATTGGGATATTTGGAATAATTGCTCAAGGAGTACTCATTGGTCCCCTGAATAGGCGTTTTGGAACAAAGAAACTACTAGTTTATTCTTCAATTATCACAGGAATTGGTTTGGTTTTGGTTCCACTAGGAGATCAGACAAATCCGTGGCCATACATTATTGTCATATGTGCACTAATCGCAGGAGGTAATGGTATCTTCCAGCCATCGGCTAATACTATTGCAACAGAATATGCGCGTGAGAAAGAAATGGAGCTTGGCATGGTTATGGGCTCAGTAGGTGCTGCTGGTGCATTTGCAAGAGTACTTGGACCAATCACCGGCGGGATTATTTGGACAATTACTGAAAGAAGTGGATTCAATTACTGGTATACCACTGTGTTTGTTGTATGTGGTATCTTGATGTTAGCAGCCTGTGTTACTTCCACGGGACTGCCTCCGACAAACTCGTCATCCCCTAACCAAACAAAGATTAATTGAAAAACTAAAACAAATTGCCCTAAGCATGGATGAGGAGAAAGAGCAAACTTCTGTTCGTTTTTCTCGCCAGTTGCGAAATGTAGCATATGTATGTATTTTATTGACTCTTCTTACATTTTGGTCAATACAACTTGAAAATGTTCTCAAACCAATATTCATCGCAGTAGGCATTTATTTTGTTTTGAAACCAGGTGCAGATTTCCTGAGCAAAAATGGTTTTCCTCAAATTTTATCCTTTTTGACGATGCTATTGCTACTATTACTAGTGGTTTCTATTGCCGGTTCGTTTGCATATAATCAAGCATCTACATTAGTAGACGATGCAGAAAGAATTTCAGAATATAACGACAATCTAAACAACAAGTGGACTGGCTTGAAACAGGGATCTCTCACAGGTCCAATGTTTGGGGACTCGGTAATTAATGAAACATCACTGCTAGGTGATGACCTTGCCTACATGGGTATTCTAAATGAGGGTGGACAATTATCTGACCTTATCTTGACTTCGATGGCAGGTGTTGGGTCATTCATTGGTAGCACTATCACTGTCTTGTTCTTCTTAGTGTTCATTATTCTTGAAGCGAGTTACCTGCCAGGTAGAATTGAAAGAGCCTTCCCAGAAGGCTCATCTGAACGTGTATCTCAGGTAAGGGTTCAGGTAGAAGAGAGTATTAACACGTACATTGTAGTAAAGACAGGTGTATCATTTGGTGTTGCAACTTGTACAGCGATGATCTTGATAATTTTTGGAATTGATTTATGGTTCACTTGGGCTATGATTACGTTTTTGATGAATTATGTTCCTTACATTGGTTCTTGGCTATCTCTTGTTCCACCAATTGCTCTTGGATTAATTCTTCATGAACCTGTTACAATTGCATTTATGCTGGGTATCCTTGCAGGAAACCAACTGATGTGGGGTAACTTCATTGAACCAAAATGGGCTGGTAGAGCCCTTGATTTGTCACCTCTAGTATTGCTAATTGTTTCTGCATTCTCTTTCTGGGTCTGGGGTATTGTTGGTATGGTACTTGCTGTACCATTTGCAGTTATGTTCAAGATTGTTCTCGACAACATAGAGGCTACACGTCCAGTAGCAATCCTTCTGTCTGAGAAAGTTATGTCTATGGACAGGGCTTGGGAAATTGCCATCAAGGATGGTAATCTATCCAAGTTTGAAATGAAGGTAATCCAAGATTTGCAATTCCAATTAGGAATTGACGACTTAACTAATTCAAGAATTGCAGCTAGAATGACTATCGAGCGTGTTCAAAAGAAAAAGAGAATTTCTGACGCTCAAAAAGGGCTGATACTCAGTGGAGCAAGGTTGGTCGAGTCAAAGGAATATTGTGAGGACTTGAGTGACAAAATTAAGACAGGAAACATGTCAACTGATGTTCACTTTGTCCTGAGTGAATTGTACAATAAACTCATCAAAGAAGAAGAACTAGAATCATCTACAGAATCTCTGTGAGAATCTTCTCAAGTTCTGTATTGATCATCAGAATTAATGTTCCGAATTCCGGAGGTATATTTGGGTCCTCATATAGTTCCTCTAATTTCGCTTGAGTCATAGCGACTCTTAGGTCCAATTGTTTTGATTTGTTCAATAACCATTGTTCGCAAACATCCTTTGATTGCTTGCGAATATTTCTTGGTACTTTTGAGTCATCTAGTTGGCCAATGACCGTAGCGACTTGTCCTAACTTGGTTTCTGTATCCATGAAAGTTCACCCTTCCGATATCATGCTGTGTGTGGACCCCCTTTAAGGTGATTGCCACCATCCGCTAGACATGGGCATAGAGCCAAATTCAGTAATTGGATGGGCTCGAATAATCTCCATTTTTCTCTGTTTTGCTTGGGCAGCATGGTTAGACCACTTGGAAAGAAGGGTTCCTAACCAACACTGGCTGACTTGGTCTCAGCCAGCGGCTTTTCTCATGCTGATGGAACTAATTATCGCTCAAGCAGATATCAGTCTGTACATGTTTGCAGCAGGTTTGTTTGCACTTGCATCCATGTCGGTAATTGGAAGACCAACAATGCGAGATATAATGCAAGGAAAGAAATTAGATGTTATTGTCTCCATCTGGTATGTAGTTGGAATAATCGGTCTTCTTTTGGGGATTCCAAAGTATGGAATCGTTGAACCTACAGACTTATTGTTAGGAAATATCGATGGACTAACTTTGCTTTGGTGGCAATTTGTAGTGGTTATTTTTGTATTGATAATAATTGATCTTGGATGGAGGTTCAGATTAATTCACGGTGGAGCTGATGCAAAGGCATTGATGCTTGTTGCCCTTACTCTTCCACATTGGGATACAGTTCCGGTTTTGTTCGAAATCCAAACTGATATTGCACTAGGGTTGCCACCCGCGATATCGATATTGATGTGGGGTGGTCTAGCATTTTTGCTGATTCCTATATTCACAACAGTCGAGAATATTGTAAAGGGGAATCTCAAATCAGCAAATGACATAATCAGAATGTTCCACACAGTCAAGATTCCTCTAGATGAGGTTCTGACAAGACATGTCTGGCTCTTGACGACAGTCATTGAATCAGGAGATGGTGAAAAGTCGGTTATTCATAATTTAAGAGCACCTAGAAAAACTCCAAGCGATGAGGAATTACAGAAACAAGTAGATGATTTGAAATCGCTGGATATTGAATCCGTTTGGGTTTCAAGAAAGTTTCCGCTACTGGTATTTTTATGGCCTGCAATAATTCCTATGATAATCTGGGGAGATTTCATGGGATTAGTGGCTATACTGATAGCCTGATTAAGTAGCAATGATTTAGAATCAAGCGCCCTTTCTCTCGATATTCTTAGGTCTTAGTCCCTTGTATCCGCACTTTCTGCAGCGAGCAGCACGGACTGCGTTACGAGCATTGCAACGCATGCAAATCTTCCTGTGCAGAAGACGTGCTTCAGCCTCTGGGAATCTAGCCATACCACGCCGACCTACTTCTCGTATATAATCGCAACCTTCATGCTAATCGAGCAACTGTTAGGATAGTATAGTTCAAACGATGCCTCTAATTCAAGAGATTTGTGCGGGTTACTAGATTGCCAGGTATCCACCACGATTCAAACGTGGTTCTTGTACAAGGCAAGGCATCATCTGTACTGATTAACGCTGGGACATCTTGGTATCAAATGTTGCAAGTCGAGAGAATTAAGGGGACCTTGGAAGAAAACTCTGCAGATGTCGATACTATTCTTTTGTCGAATAGAAGATTCCCATTTGCTGGCGGTTGTGCTCACATGTTAGAGTCATTTCCCGGCTCTAAGGCTTACATTGGACAGGAGGGTTCATCTTCTTTGCAGACCGGAGATTTCTTTTCCACATGGGCAAATAGGTATGATTCAGACATGCCTGCAGTCGATTCTAACCTACTAGAAAATAACTCGATATTTGCAGTAGGGGATGGAGAAATCAAGTGTATTTCTCTGCCTGGTACTGCGCCCGAGGAGATGGGATTTTTCATCGAGGAAAGGAAAATGCTGATTCTTGGCTCTATTCTTCCACGTGCTGATCGTCCTGCAAGATGGGATTTGCCTGGAGGTAATCTAGTTGATTTGATTTCAAGTATCAAGAAGCTGAAAGCAATGAATCTAGAGAAAATAGTTCCAATGACAGGTCCAGCTATTGTAGGAAGTAAGAGGATTTCAGAGGTGCTTAAGCAACATCTTGAGTTCTTTGAGGAATGTTATGAAAATAACGGCACTCTTAAGAAATCTTGGCCTAAACCTGCAAGAACCGCAATATGGCTAACTCCTCCAAATCCTTGGAATCTTGAGGAAAAGGAAACTTGATTACATAATTGCACTGATTTTTGGGCCACTGCTAGAAAGTACCCGCTGTGAGTATTTTGGCTTGAAGTGATTCAATTCTTTACTAGAGCTAATTTCTTCACCACTCCAATCAAATGTTTTCCTTGTCCAACCTTGCTGTGCCAATATAGTATCACCGTTCAATTTGATTGATGTAACCGGTCCATTACTCTGGAATAACTTGATACTTCTACCTGGTACATTGTCGCCAAAATTCCATATTTCGCCATTCTCAAGACCTGCTAAGAATTTCTTCCCTATTTTGTCAATCAATTCAATCGATCTAACCTTACTTGAATTGAGGCTGAACTCGTTGGTAATTGTCATGTTAGGGATATTCAAAATCATAATTTTGCCATTGTCTGCACCAATAGCAATCTTACCCAAATTACCGCTGGCATTTCTTATTCCTAACATCACGCTAACTCTCGAGTTCAACCGCGTAGTTGATTTATTTCCACTATCGGACTTCCATGTTATTGTGTTATCTGAATAAGCAAAACATGATCCTGATGAAGAAATAATGCTTCGGATGACTGTTCTTCTTTGCATACAACTGAAGGTTGTGCCAAGGGTTATACATCCTTTCGATGAGAGTAAAGTGAAAGTGAAAAATGATTTCTCAATAGTGGTTGCTATCATCCTTCGAATGCTTCTTCCACTTCTTGTAGCAGGATTTGCAAACTCTAACTCTGCCTTTTCTTATTGTGAAGTTTGAACCCCATACGTCCTCTGCATTTTCGATAGATAGGGACCTTCCACCCATGGACTTGTCTGCCCAGTTGTCACAGTCATTAATGCTACAAGGCTCAGTACCTTCTTTGACTTTTGATGTAGATTTCTTGTCATCTTCACCAGAGTCTTTTCTGTGCTTACGGGCTTTGGACTTGAATCCCATGTCACAACGGACATGAAGCCTCTTCATGAATGTTACACAAATCAAGACTGATTTCTGCCCTCGATTAGAGCGATTAGATTACTCAAGTCTCTATTTATGCCCCTTAGGGTAACCTCACTGACTTTAGCGATTGAACAAATGTCGGACTGTGTCCTTGAATTGTCGACATTCTGGGATGCTTGGTAAATCAATGCTGCAGCAATTCCCATCGGCTTTTTGCCTTGCCACTCTTCTTCAAAGTCGGCAATTAATGCCCACAATCTGTAAACTTCTTTCAGTGCAGATGGTGGTAATTCTAAGTCGGAAACAAATTTGTCAAAATATTGGTCAGGTGACGTGATTTTGTGCATATTTAGTCTACGAGAAACCTGCCTGATTAGTCTAGAGAGTTCTTTTTCACCTATGTGGAACTTTTCTGCAACATCTGGGATTTGTTTTGGAATGTTGAATTGTCTCGCGACAAGATAGACACAAGCTGCAGCGACTCCAGCAATTGATCTTCCAGTAACAAATCCTTCTCCGGAAAGTTTCCTGTAAAGTCTTGCAGTTTCTTCTTGCATGCTTGAAGGTAAACCAGACTTATCTCTAATCATCTGGTTTGCTTTAATCAAATTCCTTTCTCTTGATTTGTTGGTCTTGGAGCGTTCATCGATTACCCTTCTTCTTCTCCAGTCTCTTCTTGCCTTACTGGACATACCTCTTGTTGAAATTGAACCTGAATTCAAATCCCTAGCATCGATTGTAGTATTCAATCCCTTGTCAGCTAGTGTGTAAGTGGTAGGGTTTCCTACTCTTGACCTGTCTTGACCGTCTTTATGGTTGGTCCACTCTGCTCCTGGGTCGATTACGTTATCCTCGACTACAAGACCACAAGAGTTGCAGGCAACCTCTCCTCTTACTGAATCAAGGTTCCAATCAACTGCACCACACTCGTCACATGGTTTTGTGTGACCTTCGATAGTCCTACGAGATGGCCTTGCAGAGCCAATGCCATTCCTTGCTGGCGAATCTTCTTTCTGTGTTTCGAACGGATTATTCCCTGTATTACTAGATCTCATCTTCTCAACTCCTTGTTACATAGTTGTAATCGAGTATATATAAATGTTTGCCTGTACTGTTTGCATCAAACAGTACCATGAAAGCAATTAGGTGTTTTTTCTAACACCAGTACTTATTTTGAAATAGTTGACGAGAGTATATAAAAATTTAGGCTCACATGTTCTACTTACTTCCAGCATTGAGAAACTAGTTTCCGTTTTCCAGTTAAAGGAAGATGAAAAAATCAAGAGAGTGAAGTTCAAAGACCAAATTACCCTGCAAAGCATGAGGAGATTGAATGCCAGCCACTATTATTCTCGGTTCGCAATGGGGAGATGAAGGAAAGGGTAAACTCGTAGATAGGCTTGCTGAACAGGCAACCTGGGTCGTTAGATTCCAAGGTGGTAACAATGCAGGGCACACTGTAGTTCTTGGAGAGCAGGTACTGAAATTCCACTTACTGCCAAGCGGAATTACAAGAAAGGAATGTAATCTAATCTTGGGAGATGGAATGGTAATTGATCCATGGGTACTTGACACGGAGCTCAAAGGCTGGGAAGAATCGAGTGGTGAGGACCCAAGCGGTGACAGACTATTTGTCTCTGAAAGAGCACACATCATCCTACCTTATCATCGATACATGGACTCTCTTGACAAGAAAATCGGAACCACTGGGAGAGGAATTGGTCCAACATATGCCGATAAAATCAACAGAATCGGTCTTAGATTTGGAGACCTTGCTGAAGTCGTTGATGACTCAGAGTGGGCTTCTTCTACTGCAAAGAGAATGAATGCTGCACTGGAAGCAGTTGGTAGCAAGGATAGAGTTGATGCATCTGCTTTAGCAGGTGAAGTAAAATGGATTTTCGAGCGCTATCAATCAGCAATAGCACCGACTGGTGTAATGCTAGATAATGCCCTAAAACTCGGAGAGAGAGTTATCTTGGAAGGTGCTCAAGGCTGCTTACTGGATATTGACCAAGGAACTTATCCATTTGTCACATCATCTGTAACTTCTAGAGGCAATGCTACTCACGGAGCGGGAATTCATCCAGGACACGTTGATGAAGTAATTGGAATCACTAAGGCTTACATCACAAGAGTAGGTAATGGTGGAATGCCAACAGAACTTGAAGATGAAATTGGACATCATTTGGGTACAGTTGGACATGAGTTTGGAACAACAACAGGAAGAAAGAGACGCTGTGGTTGGTTTGATGCAGTGGTAATGAGGCATGCACAAAGAATCAACGGATTTACTGGGCTTGCTCTGACAAAACTGGATGTTCTTGGTGGATTAGAAGAGATCAAGATTTGTGTTGCATACGAATTAGACGGTAAAGAGATTCACGAAATGCCAAGCAGTGCTACGGCATTAGAAAGGTGTAAACCAATCTATGTTTCAACTCCAGGTTTTCCAGCCCATTCTCTAGATGAGTGGCTAGACATTGCTAAAGCAGCAAATAGGGATGGTAAGGGAATCAATGCTCTACCAGCAGCTGCTCAAAATTACATCAGACAACTTGAGGGCTTGCTAGGAGTTCCAGTCACCAGTGTAGGTGTTGGACCAGATAGGGATGCCACTATTGATTTGGTCTGATTTCAAACTAGCAAATTCAAGGTGAAGGCTCAAAAAGGGTAAGACCTCCGCTCGGCTTACAAGGGCGCTTAGCTCAGTTGGAAGAGCGTCTGGTTTGCAACCAGAAGGCCG